>NZ_JAYGII010000029.1:0-30001 GCF_034931365.1 Natronospira elongata | reverse complement strand
TTTCCCTTCCGGGCTGAGCCCGGCCTCATCGCCGGGCCGAAAAGATAATATTTATCCTCGCCCCGTGCGTCAATAAGCCCACAAAAACGTCGCCGCAAGGAACAGGATATCGGGGCCAGACGAATGATTCCCGGGAGGCAGTGCTACTTTCTCCGGTGTAAGACCTGGATCAGTCCGGTGACACCGACGGTGGCAGTCTGATTGACACCAGGGCCTGATCACGGCCAACCGAACACGCAGAAGGGGAATTGATCGAGGCGGGTTGCCCCGCCTCCTTATTGGGTTGATCGCGCTTTTCCGGGCTAGAAGCCCGCGGAGAGGGTCCACCAGAGCTTGCTGACGTCGGGGCGGTTGTCGCCGCCGTTGTGCCAGGCGAACTTGATCTCGGTCTGCCAGGGGCCGGTGAGGGGGCGGGCGGCGAGGAGGTTGAGTTCGCTGCCGAGGTCGATGCTGGTGGCGTCGGCGCGGAAGTCGTGCCAGCGGGCCAACAGGCGCCAGTCGCCGGCCTGCCCGCCGATGCCGAGCCAGGTATCCTGCAGACCCACGTCCGGCGTGGTCAGGAACTGATCGGCCCAGCCGTTGTGGGCGTGGAGCGTGGCGAAGGGGGTCTGGAAGGCCTGCTCGCCGTCGCCGCCCAGGCGTTCGTGGCCGAGGAACCAGCGCCAGCCGTCGAGGCGTTGCTCCAGTTCCAATCGCCAATAGTCCTGCGTCTCTTGGGGGCCGGCATCGCCGATGCCGTCCTGGCGGGCGTATTCCAGGCGGTAGTGAAAGCCTGCATCAGTGCCCGGCAGGGGGCCGTTCAGGCGGATGCCCAGGTTCTCATGGGAGGCCGGGCGGTCCTCGAACTTGAAGCGGTGGGCATAGAAGCCGAGACGGGTGTCGCCCCAGTGGCGGTTGACCACCGCCAGCCAGCTGTCCAGCTCGGCCTCGGCCATGAGGCGGTTGGGGTGGTTGGTGCCGAAGATGCGGTGGGCACGGTCGAGATGAGTCAGGGACAGGTCCCAGTCGTCGCTCGGGCGCCAGTTGACATGCAGGGCATCGAAGGTCTGTTCCAGCTGCCTGAAGCCCACATTACCCAGGAAGCGGGCGTTGCCGTCGATCAGGCGCTGGCGCCCCAGCCGGGCTTCCAGCTCGTCTCCCTGGCGATAGCGTACCCAGGCCTGGGAGATCCCGGTATCGGCCGGGTCGGCCACCACGGGTCGGGGCTCGGGAGCGACGGTGTCGTTGTAGCGGCGCTCACCGATCACCCGGTTGCCGTGGAACATGACCCCGGCATCGAACCCCTGCCACTCGGCACTGCGCAGGCCCAACTGCAGGCGAGCGGTGGAGGCCAATGCTTCCTTGTCCACCCCGTCCTGATCCACGAACTCCACCCGGTAGCGGAAATCCAGCTCCGTGACCGGATCGGCGAGGACTGCCGGTGGCATCGCCAAAAGGGACGAAAGGACCAGACAGGCGGGAAGGAAGTAAGGCTTTTTGCCAAACATTATCTCGGCTCCCAATAGGGTGTAATTGATGCTGGTGATGATTGTCCTTGTCCTGAGTGGCGCTGTACTTGATTCAGGTCATGATTGGGCTGCTTGCGGTCACATATCAGGCAGCAATTGCGTAAACTAGCCCCATGACCAGCACTCAACGACCCAGCCGACAGCACGTCGACGAGCACCGGATCTTTTCGGCTTTGCCCGAGACCCTGCGAGAACGGGTCCTGGCAAGGGCGGAGATTGTCGAGATCGACCGGGGAGAGACCCTGTTTCACGAGGGTGACCCGGCCCGGCGCATCTTTCTCTGCGAGGCCGGCCAGCTCAAGCTCTATCGCCTGGCTCCCAACGGCAATGAGAAAATCATTGCCCTGCTCCAACCCGGCAGTACCTTTGCCGAGGCCACCATGTTCATGGAGGAACGCAATTATCCAGTCAACTGCGAGGCCCTCAAGGCAAGCCGGCTGGTGGCTTTCGATGCCGATGACTGCGTCGCCATGCTACGAGAAGACGTGGATGCCTGTTTCAAGCTGATGGCCATGTTCAGCCGGCGACTGCGACAACGTCTGACCGATATCGAGGCCCTGTCGTTACAGAACGCCACGCTGCGAGTGGTCAATTATCTCTTGCAGCTTCAGCATCAGCAGGATGCCAGCGAGCAACTGGAGCTGCCCACCTCCAAGAAACATGTAGCCGGACTGCTGGCCCTGCAGCCGGAGACCCTCTCCCGGGTCTTTGCCCAATTGCAGGAGGGTGGCGTCATTCAGGTATCGGGGCGCCGAATCCGCATTCTCGATAGCGAACGCTTCAACGATATCGCTTACGGCCTGGCAATCTCCTGAACATTACCTGAATTGATCCTCATCAAGGATCGTCTCGTCATTGCGCCTCAAAATATGCATGCATCTTGCTTCTTTTATGACGCGCTGGAAGTGGAGAGAAAAGGCGCGGCACCCGACCGCCTCTAGGACGCAGCAACAACCACGGAGAAAGGAAAGGGCCCCATATCGGGGCCCTTTTGCGTCCGTGACAATCTGGAGGGAGCACGGCTGGAACCGTCGCCACCGGAGACGTCTTTCAAGAACAGTCTAGGATTGGAGCAGCCCGGCCAGGGCCTCTCGCTGCCCCATGAGGTCGTCCAGGGTGTAACCATCCAGGACGCGCATGAATTCCCGCAGGGCCTCGTCAAGGACATGCATCAAACGGCAAGCCGGCACGATGTTGCATTGACCCGCCCCGCCGGGAAAGCACTCGGCAATGGCAAAGTCTTCTTCCATCTCCCGCGCCACCGCGCCCAGATTGATCTCGGCCGTCGGTCTGGCCAGCCGGATGCCACCGCCCTTGCCCCGCCGGGACAGGAGAAAGCCGGCCCGGGCCAGACCCTGGACCACTTTCATGAGATGGTTGCGGGAAATCCCGTAGGCTTCGGCGATTTCATTGATGGTCGCCTGTTCGCCAGGGCGAATAGCGAGATAGATGAGAACGCGATAGGCATAGTCTGTATGGCGGGTCAGATGCACGGGGACAATGCGCTCCGATGGGGAACCTGAGTTCCTTGATGCATGAAAAATGCATTATAACCACGCCGGGATCGGGACGATATGCCCCGGGAACCTAGCTCCCCGCCGCCAAACGCTCCAGCGCCGGTCGGTCGATCAGCTCCACTTCGCGGCGCTCAACCTCGACCAGACTCTGTGCCACCATTTTTCGCAGCACCCGGCTGATGGTTTCCGGCGCGAGACCCAGATAATTGGCAATGTCACGACGGCTCATGCTCAGGCGGTAGCGGTGGGCGGAACAGCCCAGCTGGGCCATTCGTTCGCTGACATGCAGGAGAAAACTCGCCACCCGACCCTCGGCGGGCTGTTCGAAGTACCGATCCATGAACAGGCTCAGCTCGCGACTGGCCAGGCGCAGCAACTGGTGCTGCAGGCGGGGATGGCGACGGGCCAGGCGTTCCAGGGAGCCCGGCTCGAAGGCGCAGACATGGGCGGTATCCAGGGCCTGCACCCGGCACTGGTACTGCCCCCCATAGAGGCCATCTAGGCCAATCAGCTCTCCGGGCATGTAGAAGGCACAAACCTGCTCGTGCCCGCTGGGAAAACACCTGACGCCCTTGAAACTGCCTGAGCGCACTGCGTAAACGGCGGTAAGGGTGTCAGATTGACGATAGAGGCAATCACCTGTGTGCAATGTCCGCCCCGGGCCGGCGGTGTCTTCCAGGTCGATGATTGCCGACCCTTCCAGGTTGGCCGGCAGGCAGTCCTTGCGACGATGACAATCGCGACACCGACAGGGGTTGCGGTGTCGCAAATCAATGGTCTGTCCCTGTTCCGGCATACTGGCTCCTTGCTGGCCGCACGGGTCCGGGCCGGCGCCTCGCGCGATTGTGGCTGGCGCATCCCAAAATTCTGCCTGCATGACTTAAGGAACCTCTGATCAATTCATTCGCGCCAACTGCCGGCGCGAATGAATTGATCAGAGGTTCCCTAAACATAGTCAGAGCTGATCCAGATTCAAGCACTTCGCGCATCGACCGCCTTGGGTTAAGCTTTCGCTTCCGCCATCGTATCCGGGAGAGTGTCATGCCGAGTCCGTCCTTCACCCAGTTGAGCTGTCTTGCCGTGGCCTGGCTCTTGCTGGCCGTGTCCGCCCTGGCCGACGAGCCCCGGGGCATGACCCCCTCGGACTACTACGATTTCGTCTTCGTCAATGACCCGCAGATCTCGCCCGACGGCAAGAAAATCGCCTTCGTGCGCGGCGAAGTGGCCGACGACCGGCGTTCCCGTGAGACAGCCATCTGGCTGGTGGGCAGCGATGGTGAAAGCGAACCGCGGCGCTTTACCCGTGGCGATTCCGACGGCAGCCCTCGCTGGTCACCCGAGGGTGATCGCCTGGCATTCGTCGCCAGTCGCAACGAGCGACCACAGCTCCATGTCATTGCCACCGATGGCGGTGAAGCCCAGGCCCTGACGACTCTGGAACAGGGAACCATCAGTGATTTCCACTGGCTGCCGGAAGGTGATGCCATTCTGCTCAGCCTGCGATTGGACCCTTGGGTGGAGGACCCGCGCCAGGAGGAAGAGGAGGAAGAAGAGCCGCAGGCGGACCTGACCCGAATCAGCCAGGCGGTCTACAAGCAGGAAGGCCGGGGGCTACTGGACGAGGCCCGAACCGGGCTCTGGCTGCTGGACCTGGACAGCGGGGAGCTGGAGCGCCTGGTCCATGACGAAAGCTGGAATGTCCACAATCCCGTTGTTTCTGCCAATGGACGCCATGTGGCCTTCAATGCCGATAAAGGCGGCGAGGAATTCGATGGTGGCTTCAACCAGGACATTTATCTGCTGGACCTGAGACGGGGCGAGAGCCAACGCCTGGCCACCCCGGAAGGTCGGGCCAGCAATCCGGTATTCGCGCCGGATGGACGGGCCCTTGTCTATAACCATCAGGCCGAACGCTATGCCCCGACGGAACTGCACCGGATCGAGCTGGGTGATGAACAGGTCTCGGTGCTGCATCAGGGCATGGAATTGAGCGTTGCCAATGTCCACTGGCCGGCCGGTGACAAGGGCTTGTTCTTTCACAGCGACTATCGCGCCTCCCGCCCCCTGTTCCAGTTGCAGGGCGCCGACGGCAATTGGCGCCTGCGCTTTGGCGAAGCCGCGAGTGTGGAGTCCGCCAGTTTCTCCGCCGATGGTCGGCGGGTGGCCTGGACCCAGAGCGATGAAATCAATCTGCCGGAAATCTGGGTGGCCGATACCCGCCGGGGCGGGCAGAAACGCCTCACCGGTTTTAACGATGAACTGCTCAATGGCCTCGCCCTGCGTCCCCTGGAGCGCTTCGAATTCATCAACGACGATGACTTCGAGGTGGACGGCTTCGTGCTGCGCCCGGTGGATTTCGACCGCAACCGGCGATACCCGGTCATCCTCAACATCAAGGGCGGCCCCGGCGGGATGTGGGGGCATCAGTGGTTTCATGAATATCACATGATGGCGGCCCAGGGTTACGCGGTCATCTTCACCAATTACCGGGGCAGCACGGGCTACGGGCATGAGTTCCAGTCAGCGGTGCGCCTTGACTACGGCGGTGCCGACTACCGCGATAACATGCAACTGGTGGACGAGGCCCTGGAACGCTATCCCTGGCTGGATCAAGAGCAGCTCTACGTCACCGGTGGCTCCCACGGGGGGTTTCTCACCAACTGGATCACCACCCAAAGCAATCGTTTCCAGGCAGCGGTCACCCAGCGCAGTGTCAGCAGCTGGATTTCCGAGGCCGGCACCCAGATGTTTCCGCCGCGATCCATGAATGCTGAATTCGGCGGCACGCTCTGGGACAACTTCGACTACTACTGGGGCCGCTCGCCCTTGAAGTATGCCGATCAGGTGGAAACACCGACTCTCATCATTCA
Source organism: Natronospira elongata (assembly GCF_034931365.1). Taxonomy (NCBI): domain Bacteria; kingdom Pseudomonadati; phylum Pseudomonadota; class Gammaproteobacteria; order Natronospirales; family Natronospiraceae; genus Natronospira; species Natronospira elongata. Next base: position 24,106 of record NZ_JAYGII010000029.1, on the reverse strand, counting down.
CGCCGACCAGGATCAGATCACGCCCATCGGCCAGGCCCAGGAATGGTTCTACGCCCTGCTAAACAACGACGTGGACACGGAGATGGCCATATTCCATGGCGAGGGGCACGGCCTGTCCCGGGCAGGAACGCCCGTCAATCTGGTCAAGCGGCTTGAATTGATTCTGGAATGGTTTGAAAGTTACAGGGACTAGGAGCCCACAGGGCGCCGGCTTGCCATCATGAGTTGGTGACCGGCTCCCTGCCCCGCAACCACCGGCGGGCAAACTCCTCCGGTGTGCAGGGGGAACCAACCAGATAGCCCTGGGCATAGTCACAACACAGCTCGGATAGAGCCCGGGCTTGTGCCTCCGTCTCCACCCCCTCGGCCAGGGTTTCCATGCCCAGCGCCCGGGCGGTAGCGATAATGGTCTTGACGATGGCGTAATCACTGGCATCGTCCAACATTTCGCGCACGAAGGACATGTCCACCTTGATGACATCGGCGGGCAGGCGCTTGAGATAGCTCATGGAAGAATAGCCGGTCCCAAAGTCATCAATGGACAATTGAAAGCCGGCCCGCTTAAGGCGGCGGGTAATGAGGGCTGAACGTTCGGGGTCCTTCATGATTCCGGTCTCGGTCAGTTCCAACCCAACATGAACCGGGTTAACCGCCGCTTTCTCCATTGTCCCCAGAATCTGCTCGACGATCCCATCATCCTCCAGCTGCTCTGCGGAAAGGTTGATGGAGATGGGACCGGGAATGTCATAGCCGGCCTGCTGCCACTGCCTGATTGCAGCCGCCACCCGGGCGAAGAGCCAGGGACCCAGTTCCGACATCATTCGGCGTTCTTCCAGAACGGGGATGAGAACGCCGGGGCTGACCCAGCCCCGATTGGCATCGTGCCAACGCAGCAAGGCCTCGGCACCACATATTTTTCGTCCCGGCAGGGTGAATTGAGGCTGGAAATGAACCTCCAGCTCGTCCGCGGCCAAGGCCGCCCGAAAATCCCTTGCCAGACTGAGCTTCGCGTTCAGGGCCTCTTCCATGGCGGGACGATAGGCGACACAGGGCAGGCTCTGGGCCCGGGCTTCGTTAAGTGCAATATCGGTATGCCGCAACAACTCTTCGGCCGACGCACCATCGCGGGGATGGACCGAAAGCCCCATCGTGGCGCTGATGGTGACCTGCTGCTCCCGCAGAACCATGGGTCGACTGAGGGCCTCGCCCACCTGCCGCGCCATGATCAGGGCCGACGGTTCATCCCTGCCAGGCAACAGCAGCAGGAACTCATCTCCACCCAGACGTGCGAGAAAATCACTTTCCCCACAGAGCATGGACAGGCGCTCGGCAACCGCCTTCAGTGCTTGATCACCCACGGCATGGCCCAGGGACTCATTGATTTCCTTGAAGCGGCTGAGGTTGATGATCATGAGCGCGGCTCGACCCGCCTGTTTGGCGGCGCCCACCAGAATCTCGTGGAGACGCTCCATGGCCAACACCCGATTGGGCAGTCCCGTGACTTCGTCATAGAAGGCAAGGCGATGAATACGCGCTTCGTCCTGCTGACGTCGGGTCACATCGGCACCCACCTGCAGGATCCTCATCTCTGATTCCGGTGACTGGGACTGGGGACTTTCATCACGAGTCAGAGTCCAGTGAAACTCCACCGTAATTCGGCGACCACTACGGGCCAGACAATCCAGGTTGCCCTGCCAATAACCGTTGGCTTCCAGCTTTCCGCGGGCATGCTCAAAGGCCTTCGCATCCACACCCAGGAATTCCGTGCAGTTCTGTCCCAGGGATTCAGGCGCCGACCAACCGAAGATCTGCTCTGCCCCCCGATTCCAATATTCAATACATCCTGATTGGTCGGTGAGCATGATGGCATCGCGAGTCTGGTCCAGCAGGGCAGCCTGCTCTTCGATCTGACGATGCCGCTCCAGGCGGTCCAATTCACCGGCCGCGCCCGCCGCAAAGATGCCCAAGGCCGAAAGAATGAAATCCGGATCAACCACCGGCTCACGAAACAGGGCGAAGATCAATCCAATGGGATTGCCATCGGCATCTTCCAGGCGGTGGCCCACATACGACTCGACGCCAAGTTTGTGAAGAATGTCATCTTCGGGATAGGTCTCCCGTGCTGCTTCCGGTACCACGCAACTGGCTTGACCGAGCATGGACTCACAAGGGGTACCGCTCAGGTCATAAGTCGTACCCGCAATCGACTTACCGTCCGCCTGGCCCGCCACAATCCGCGCCCGGAGCAGATCCCCCGGCAGCAAGCGGCCAATCCCCACGATCGGCGAACCGACGGTCTCCGCCACCTTGTCCGCCAGTCGCTCCAGGAAATCAGCCCCGCTTCTGGCCTGGAAGGCCGAGGCAATGTTGATTACCGCGCGGTTGAGCTGCTCTTCGCGGATTCGGCTACGCCGGGAGACGATGCCATAGGCCAAGTCGCTGGCCAGCTCGCCCAACAGGCCCAACTCATCACGGCTGATGGCGTCGCCAACCGGTGCCACCAGGATGAATACACCGAGCAATTGATCGCCATCGCAAAGGGGGATGAACAGACCGTTGCCCAATTCCAGGGCCGATGCCTGCTCTGCAATGGGCAGTCCCGGAACATCACCAAAACCCCGAACCAATACAGGCAATTGGTCCTCCAACAGTGGGCGCAAGACACCTTCGCCCGACATGCGAAATCGCAGGTCATCTGGTTCGAGTGAGAACCTATCGTCAGCAGTCGACCACGAATGGCAGTGGTACCAACCGGATTCACTATTGGCCGGTAGGGCGATCCAGCTCAGCGGGTATTCCCCCGTGTCGACGACCACATCACAAATCCCCTGCAGCAGTTCTGCCTCGCACTCGGCTCGAACCAGTGCTTCATTGCATTGACTCAGCATGCGCAGGGAGCGATTGGCCCTAGCCAGGGCTCGTTCCCGATCCTTGATGTCACTGATATCGGTAATCACACCCTCAAAATGGACATCCCCGGACTCAATGGACGAGACCGCACGGCCACGTTCCCAGACCCAGCGCCAGTTACCTTTTCGGGTACGCAGTCGATAGGAAAAGCTATAGGGCTGACCGCCAGCGATGGAACGCTCGACTTCGGCAACCAGTCTGGGCATGTCCTCAGGGTGAATCAGTTCGACAAAGCCGCCACTGTCCTCGGCAGTCAGTTCCTCCGGGGTGAATCCGGTCAAGTCCCTGGCACCGTCACTGACCCAGACCGCACTCCAGCGTTCATCCTGGCGGACCCGGTATACCATGCCCGGAAGATTGGCCACCAGGGTTTCAAGCTGTCGCCCCTTCTCCTTCAGGGCCCGACGGACTCCCTTGAGCTGACGTTGTGAGCGACAGTGTTCGATGGCCACACCCAGCAAATGGGAGATTCGGGAGATGATGAGCAGATCCTGCTCATCAGGACCGCGCGTTTCCCGGTAATACAAGGCAAAACTGCCCAGTACCTTGCCAGCGGCATCGACAATGGGGGTTGACCAGCAGGCATGGAGGTCATGGGCCAGGGCAAGTTCACGAAAGTCTTTCCACAGGGGGTCGCTGCTGATGTCGGTGGAGATCACCTGACGGCGCTCATGCATGGCGGTTCCACAGGAGCCCACGCCAGAGCCAATGGCTACACCTTCCAGGGCATGGTTGTAGCTGAACGGCAACTGCGGGGCCGCGCTATGGACGACATGCACGCCATCATCATCCAACAGGAGAATGTTGGCAATGCCGTCACTGGAGAGTTCATCCACGACACTCGCGATCTGGTCCAGCAACTGCTGCAGGCTGCTACCTTCCAGCATCTGCTGAAGGATCGTTTCCTGCGCCCGGAACAACCGGGATTCAGTTACCGCCGCGACCGCTTTGGACACCTTATGGTCACCTTTATCCCCAGGCGGGGAGAATCAGTTTGCCGACAATGGCATTCCCGGATCGTTGCATTCGCAGGCATGGACGCCGACTGAAAATACCGCGGGCACAACTCCCGGCGGAACTCGGCGGCGCACGTCCTAGAACTGATTGTAGTGGAAAACCCGCAGCTTTCTGCAAATGACAGCGTCTCACGTTTAGAGCTCAGGGAGAATGCTAAAATTCCCCTCTTTCCTTGCGCCATGCCGCCAATGAGCACAAACACCATGCCCGGGCAGCCCGTCGACAGTGTCATACCCCGCCTGCTCAAGACTCTCAGCGATCACAATCGGGCAATCCTCCAGGCCCCCCCGGGCGCGGGCAAGACCACGCGGGTGCCACCGGCATTGCTATCAACGCCCTTCTGCAAGGATAGCAAAATACTGCTACTCGAGCCGCGCCGGCTGGCAGCCCGCAATGCCGCCCGATTCATGGCCGCACAACGGAGTGAGCGGGTGGGCGAGACAGTGGGCTACCGCACCCGCCTGGATACGCGCATCGGTCCCGACACCCGTATTGAAGTGGTCACCGAAGGAATTCTCACCCGCCTGATCCAGGCCGATCCGGCCCTGGAGGACTACGCGGCGGTGATCTTCGACGAGTTCCATGAACGCTCCCTGCAGGCCGATCTGGGACTGGCCCTGGTGTTGGAGTCCCAGCAGGCCCTGCGCGAGGATCTTCGCCTGCTGATCATGTCGGCCACGCTGGATACAGACCGGATATCCACCCTGCTGGACCAGGCCCCGGTGGTGCACAGCGAGGGGCGCAGTTTCCCGGTGACGGTTCACTACCGTCCGCCCGAACGCGACGAACCGCTGATTTCCAGCGTGACCCGGGCAGTCCATCACGCCCTGGCCAGTGAATCCGGCTCACTGTTGGTGTTTCTGCCTGGTGAAGGCGAGATTCGGCGGACAGTCGAGGCCCTGGAAGGCAATCTGCCCGCCGACGTGCAGCTCGCGCCTCTCTACGGTCAACTCTCCCCTGAGGCTCAGGATGCGGCCATTCAGCCGGCGTCGACCGGTCAGCGCAAGCTGGTACTGGCCACGGCCATTGCTGAAAGCAGTCTCACCATTGAGGGCATTCGGGTGGTAATCGATGCCGGCCTTGCCCGACGCAGCGTCTTCGATCCGGGCTCGGGCATGAGCCGGCTGCAAACCAGCCGGGTCTCGCGGTCATCAGCCGAACAGCGCCGGGGCCGCGCCGGGCGAATCGGCCCCGGCGTCTGCTACCGGCTGTGGTCTGAATCGGCCCAGGCGGGACTGGCACCGTTCGCCCCCGCCGAGATACTGGAGGCGGATCTGGCACCGCTGGCGCTGGAACTGACCCAGTGGGGCTGCCGGGAACCGAAAACACTGGCCTGGTTGGATCCACCCCCCCGTGCACCGTGGCGTCAGGCCATGGATCTGCTGCAATGGCTTGACGCGGTGGATGACGACGGCGCGATTACCCCCCATGGTCGCGACATGCAGCGGCTGGGCCTCCATCCCCGTCTCGCCCATATGGTCCTGCAAGGCCGGGCCATGGGCCTGGGCCGATTGGCGGCGGAACTGGCGGCTCTGCTGGAGGAGCGGGATCCCTTGCCGAATGACGAGGGTGCGGACATGGAAAAGCGGGTTCTGGCGCTCCGGGGGGAATATCCCGCTGCCACCAGCGGTCGCCTGCGCCGCATCCGTCAGGCAGTGAACAAATGGCTGCCCGGGAATGAGCCGCCCGCTCAGGACGATGAACAGGAAACCGGTCGCCTGCTGGCCCAGGCCTACCCCGACCGTATTGCCCGTCGGCGGGGTGAGAGTCACCGCTTTCTGCTTGCCAACGGCCGTGGCGCGACACTGTCGGTACAAGACCCCCTGGCCCGCAAGACCTGGTTGGTGGCGGCAGCCCTGGACGGGAGAGAGGGAGATGCCAGGATCTTCCTGGCCGCGCCGGTTTCCGGCTCAGCGCTGGAACAGGATCTGGCGGGGCGAATCAAGACCCGGGACCGGGTGACCTGGGACGAAAGGGCCGGGACCATGGTGACACAGCGGGAACGCCGACTGGGCGCCATCCGCCTGTCCACCGAGCGGCTGCCGGATCCGCCGGCGGAGATGATTGAAAACGCCTTGCTGGACGTGGTCCGAGAGCGGGGACTTGGCGTACTGCCCTGGTGCGGAGAGAGCCGACGCTTGCGGGCCCGTTTGCAATTTCTGCACCGGCTCTGGCCGGAGCAGTGGCCGCCCTGCGACGATGAAAACCTGCTGGCAACACTGGATGAATGGCTGGCGCCCTTCCTCGTCGGTCGACGCTCCCTGGCTGATCTCGGCAAGCTGCCGCTCAAGCATGCCCTGATGGCCAGGCTGTCCGGCAATCAGAGCGGGGAATTGGAACGGCTGGCACCGCCACGGCTCCAGGTGCCCAGCGGCCAGTCCATGCCGCTGGACTATGATGCCGACCCCGGCCCGGTGCTGGCAGTGAAACTGCAGGCCGTCTTCGGACTGTCTGAATCACCGCGGGTTGCGGACGGTCGCTGTCCGGTGGTTTTTCACCTGCTCTCACCCGCGGGCCGCCCCCTGGCCGTCACTGCCGACCTGGCCAGTTTCTGGCGCCAGGCCTATCCGGAGGTCCGCAAGGACATGCGCGGGCGCTACCCCAAGCACCCCTGGCCCGACGATCCGCTCGCCGCCGAGGCAACCATGGCCACCAAACGGCGATGAAACCGGCTACCGGGCCAGCAGGCGGGAGAGACTGCGCTGCCCCATGAAGCGATCCTGCTGCCTGCCCTCGGCATCAAACAACAGGGTGGTCGGCACGCCATGGGCCTGCCAGCGATGCAGCAGGCGGCTGTCGCCGTCCAGCAGCACGGTGACATTGTCCGGCAGGCTCTGCTCCAGACCGTCCATATAGGCGGTGACGGTCTCGGCATCCTCGCCCACACTGACCAGAAACCACTGCCTTTGTTCGGACTGACGCGCCGCCCGGATCACATCCGGCATCATGCGATGACAAACGCCGCACCAGGTGGCCCAGAGAAAGACGCCGCTACCCTCCTCGCCAGCGGATGCGGCGAGCTCGACTGCGCTTCCCTCCAGGTCCTCAAGGACCACACGATCCAGTCGCGCCGTATCCGGGGCCAGGACCAGAACGGCCACCACTCCCGCCACTCCCACGACCAGTCCGGGGAGCATGGTGGCCGCCATCCAGCGCGGGGCCATGCCATGCCGCCAGAGGTACCAGGCACTGACCAGCGCGGCACCCAACAGGGCGCCCCACCAGGCGAAACCGTCCTGCCAGATGAACAGAATGGTCCAGGGCGCCTCCAGAAAGGGGGCCGGGAACGTCACCACGTGAGCCAGACGGGCGCCGACAATCGCCGCAACCAGGGACCAGGTCACCCAGTCGCTCAGCAGGGGTTCGCGACGCCGGAGGAAGTGTGCCGCCAGCAGCAGGCTGATCGCCGCCAGCAGGGCCACGAGACGATCCATGGGCATGACCAGGGGCCCGAGAGTGATTGCATCCATCTCAATTCTCCATCAGCGATCCGCTTTCAGCGCCGCGCAAGCATATAAAGTCCAGTGCATCCATTTCCGAGACCAGTCGGCGCAGGGCCCGCCAATCCGCATTATCAGGCCGATCCCCGGTGGCCCGCACGATCTCGGCCAGCGGTCTGCGGCCATCCATGCGCCCGATCCAGGCCGCCTCGCGGCGATCGTAGGCACGGCGGATATCATCGAAGGCATGAAAGGGCCAGCTCATCACGCCGGCCTTGCCCTCGGGCGGCGAAAGAAAATCCTTGCGCAGGCCCGGCGCCGGGACGGGAATATGGCCTTGCCAGTCATCATCCTCGGCTCGCAGCCGGCGCTGAGCAGCCGCCACGCTGTCCGGGCAGGCAATGATCTCGTGCTTGAACAGGGAGGCCCGATAATGTTCCCCCAGGCTCCAGCGCTCCAGGTCCGGCAGTGAATGGATCCGGTCGCCCCAGGGGCTTGCCTGCAGCGCAGTCGCCAAGGGCTCGTAATGCCCGCGCTGAAACAGCCCCTGCAATCGAAAGCCACAGTTCTCAAGCAGGTCGTTGGCCTGCTCCAGGGTATAGGGCCGATCAATGGGGTGGAGGAGATAGTCAACCAGCTCGGCGGGGCTGTCCAGATCGGGGAACAGGCTGCGCCGGTGCCGCAGTGGGTGACTGGCGGGCAATTGCCGGAGCATCTCCTTTAGCTGCGCCACCTCCGTATCACTGACCTGATCAGCGCTCAGCCCCAGGCGTTTGCAGAATTCCTGCAGATAATAGATGGCGTCCCGTCCATGGGGCGCGTAGAGCATCAGGGCCAGGGCGCCGTCCGGCTTGACCACCCGACGCAGTGCAGACAAGCCGGCGGCCGGCGCCGGCAGGTGGTGAATGACACCGGTACTGACCACCAGATCGTAGCGCCCTTCCCCGAGCCGGGACACGTCCTCCAGGGGCATTTGCTGCAGGGACAGATTCTCCAGACCATATTCATTGGCGAGACGCTCACAGGCGTCCAGCGATGCCCGGCTCAGGTCGATCCCTGTGATACGGGCCCTGGGATGGGCGGCGGCATAGCGTGCCGCCTGGGAAGTGCCGCAGCCGGCGATCAGTATCTCCAGCGCCTCGGTGGCAGGGCGCCGTGGCCAGTAGTGATGAAAGAACAGCGAGGGAAAACCGATTTCCATCACCTGGCCCCGGGCCCAGGGGGCCAGATCCTGCTCGGCGGTGGGATAGGGAAAGCGCTCGTACTGGCGCCTTACCCGCTCATTACCGCTACCTTGTTCAGTCGCCGTCATGATCCTCTGTCTCCTTGCCACCGCGCCGCGCATCATGCCGCAGGCGCCCGCCCTGCACCAGTCCGATTCACGAAATTGGATCGTGACAATGCGCGTCATGTCACAGAATAAGACAACCCAAATCGGGACACGAGCCCTTGGGCATTGCCCATGGGCAATGAGGATAAACGTTATTTTTTGCTTTAATTTCAGTCAACTAAAAATATTTTACCGCCAATCGGCATGACTTGGCACGCCACCTGCACCCTATGACGGCGAGCATTTTTCAAGCTGAACTAACGGAGGAATTCATGAAGATCCGTACTACTGCATTCGCCATCCTGACCGCCGGTTTCATCGCCAGCCCGCTGGCCATGGCCCAAGGTCAGCCCCCGCAGGAGCAACAGCAGCAACAACAGCAGCAGCCCATGCCGCAGCAGCAGGAAGCCCCTGAGGTGACCGACGATCAGATCAACGCTTTCGTTGATGCCTACATCGCGGTCAACGAGGTGCGCGAAGAGTACACCGAGCGCCTGCAGAATGCTGACGACCAGGAGCATGCTCAGGAACTGCAGCAGGAAGCCAATGATGCCATGACTTCCGCCATCGCCGATGCCGGCCTGGAGATCGAGGAATACCAGGAAGTGGCCATGGCTGTGAACGCCGACTCGGAAATCCGTGAACAGGTGACCGAGATGCTTGAGGAGCGCGGCGCCCTCTAAGATCGACCACCGGGATTGTCCCGAGAGGACGTCCCGAGTCGATCAACAGGCAACAGACCGGGTTCCCCCCCTCCCCCCGGTCTGTCCCCCGAAGGCCCCACCACTGGTGGGGCCTTCTTTTGTCCAGGCCAAGAAAAAAGGGGACGGCATCCGTCCCCTTCTTCGCCTTGCCAGGCAACTGGCCGTGGCTCAGAGCCCTTGGCGACGGCTGGCTGCGGCACGTGGACGACCGCCGGCCTTGCCCGAGGGCTTGCCACCCGGTCGGCCACCCGGCTTGCGACGCGGCTTATGTCGGCCTTCCGCCTTGGCGCCGTGGGACGGCTTGCGACGGCCACCCTGGCCCCGGCCACCCCCGTTACCCTTGCCGGGCACCCGGGCCACTTCCTGCGGATCCGGCTCAAAGCCCTCGATGATTTCACAAGGTACGGCGTTGCCCAGCATTTTCTCGATATCGTGCAATGGCTTGCGGTCATCGGCACAAACCAGGGAATAGGCCCGGCCTTCCCGGCCGGCCCGCCCGGTGCGGCCGATACGATGGACGTAGTCCTCGGGGACATTGGGCAGATCGAAATTGACCACGTGAGGCAGCTGCTCGATATCCAGGCCACGGGCGGCAATATCGGTGGCCACCAGCAGACGGACACTGCCCCGCTTGAACTGCTTGAGGGCACGGCTGCGGGCGGCCTGGGTCTTGTTGCCATGAATGGCCACGGCACTCAGCCCCTCCCGATCCAGCTGCTTGCAGAGACGATCCGCGCCGTGCTTGGTGCGAGTGAACACCAGGGCCTGGCGCCACTCACCGTCACGCACCAGCCGACTCAGCAGGGCCGGCTTGTCGCCGCGAGTCACCGGATGCACCACCTGGCTGATCCGTTCGGCGGTGCTGTTGGCCGGCGCCACTTCGATCTCTACCGGGTCCTTCAGCATGCCTCGGGACAGATTGCGGATTTCCTTGGAGAAAGTCGCGGAGAACAGCAGGGTCTGGCGCTGCTCCGGGAGTGCGGCGATCAGCTTGCGGATATCATGGATGAAACCCATGTCCAGCATGCGATCGGCCTCGTCCAGTACCAGATGCTCCACCCGTGACAGATCCACGGTGCCCTGGCGAAGGTGATCCAGCAGACGACCCGGTGTTGCCACCAGGATGTCCACGCCCCGGCGCAGACGCTGGACCTGGCCATGCATGCCGACACCACCGTAGATCACCATGGAACGCATGGGCAGATGGCGGCCGTAGGTCTGAACGCTCTCCTGCACCTGAGCGGTGAGCTCGCGGGTCGGGGTGATGATCAGCACGCGTACGTGGCGGCCACCCTCGGGCTTGCGGGCAGCCAGGTGCTGAAGCAGAGGGAGCGTGAAACCGGCGGTTTTGCCGGTACCCGTCTGGGCGGCTGCCATGACATCGCGGCCCTTGAGGACGGCGGGAATGGCGGCTGCCTGAATAGGCGTAGGGGTATCATAGCCCTGTGCGGAAACCGCACGGAGCAGCGCGGCCGAAAGGCCGAGTTGATCAAAAGACATTATTGGAATAACTCCTGGGATAGCCAGCCCGCATACGGCTCATGCCGTGGTTTCGGGCCCGGTCCAGGCAAAAAGAAAGAGTAGCAAACGAGGCAGGCTCAGGCAGGCGGCCATTTCATTGGCCGTAGTCGCTGCTCAAGGGGAAACCGCGAACGCCCGACGCAGACCGGAGGGCGTCGGTGCGCGCACTATATCAGACTCAGGGAATAAAGCCAGTCATTTCTTTTGGAGGCGCCCGGTTGATCAGCGGTTCACAGCCGGGCCGCAAGGCGGGTGCCTTCATCGATGGCCCGCTTGGCGTCCAGTTCCGCGGCCAGGTTGGCACCACCAATGAGATGGGTGCTGACACCGGCAGATTCCAGCTTGTCATGCAGTTCCCGCTGGCTCAGCTGCCCGGCGCAGAGAATGACATTGTCCACTTCCAGGCAGCGGGACTCCTCACCCACGCGGATATGCAGGCCCTGGTCATCGATCCGCTCATAACTAACACCGGGAATCATCTTCACACCGTGTTCACGTAGCGAGACACGATGAATCCACCCGGTGGTCTTGCCCAGGTATTTACCGGGCTTGCTGGTCTTGCGCTGCAGGAGATGGATCTCTCTCGCCGCCGGGGGGAACTCGGGCTTCAGACCTTCCACGCCGCCACGTCGGTCGAGCTGCATGTCCACGCCCCACTGGCGGAAGAATTCCTCCCGGGTCTGGGCATGCTCCGGTTGCGGGTGGACGAGAAACTCGGAGACATCAAAGCCGATGCCGCCGGCGCCCACCACGGCCACCCGCTGCCCCACCGGCTTGCCGTGCAAGAGCACGTCGATGTAGCTCAACACCTTGGGATGGTCCTGCCCCGGAATGCCCGGATCACGCGGTACCACCCCGGTCGCCAGAATGACTTCGTCAAAGTCCTGCAAGGCGTCTGCATCCGCGCGCTGGCCGAGTCTCAGGTCCACACCGGACAGTTCGATGCGACGCTGGAAGTAGCGCAGGGTTTCGTGGAATTCTTCCTTGCCGGGAATGCGCTTTGCCATGTTGAACTGCCCGCCGATGCGGTCAGCGGCCTCGAACAGGGTGACTTCATGACCGCGCTCGGCGGCCGTGGTGGCCGCCGCCAGACCGGCCGGCCCTGCGCCCACCACGGCAATCCGGCGCGGCGTGTTCACCGGCTCAATGCGGACTTCGGTTTCATGTCCGGCCCGCGGGTTGACCAGGCAGGAAGCCACTTTCTTTTCGAAGACGTGATCCAGGCAGGCCTGGTTGCAGGCGATACAGGTATTGATTTCGTCACTGCGGGCTTCGAACGCCTTGTTGACCCACTCGGGGTCGGCCAAAAAGGGCCTGGCCATGGAAATCATGTCGGCATCGCCATCCGCCAGCACCTGTTCGGCGGTATCGGGCATGTTGATGCGGTTGGTGGTCACCAACGGCAGGGAGACCTCATCACGGAGCTTGCGGGTCACCCAGGTAAAGGCGGCTCGGGGCACCATGGTGGCGATGGTGGGAACACGGGTCTCGTGCCAGCCAATGCCGGTATTGATGATGGTGGCGCCGGCCGCCTCGATGGCCTTGCCGAGCTGGACCACCTCTTCCCAGCTATTGCCGTCGGCGAGCATGTCCAGCATGGACAGGCGATAGATGATGATGAAGTCCTCACCCACCGCCTCTCGGGTCCGACGCACGACCTCCACCGCCACCCGCATGCGGTTCTCGAATGACCCGCCCCACTGGTCGGTGCGGGTGTTGGTGCGGGGAACCAGGAACTGATTGATGAAATAGCCCTCCGAGCCCATGATCTCGACACCGTCATAGCCGCCGGCCCGGGCCAGACGCGCGCAACGCACAAAGTCCCGGATCTGCCCTTCCACGCCACTACTGCTCAGGGCCTTGGGCTTGAAGGGGGATATGGGGGCCTGGATGGCAGAAGGTGCCACCGAAAAGGGATGGTAGGCGTAGCGCCCGGCGTGGAGTATCTGCATGCAGATGCGACCGCCGGCCTCATGCACTGCCCGGGTCAGCTTGCGATGGCGAGGCAACTCCAGGCGATTGGTCAGTTTGGAGGCGAAGGGCGCCAGACAGCCGCGCCGGTTGGGCGCGATACCGCCGGTGACCATCAGTCCTGCTCCTCCGCGGGCCCGCTCGACGAAATAGGCCGTTAGGCGATCCCAGTGCCATACCCGATCTTCAAGACCGGTGTGCATGGAGCCCATGAGAATACGGTTGGGCAGGGTTGTAAAACCGAGATCGAGCGGCTGAAACAGGTGAGGATAGGCTTTATGACTCAAGGATTTGGCCCCGTCTTTCAGTCGGATTGATCGTCCTTGGCCAATTGGCCCAGTGCGTCCGGATCCAGCAGGCGAATGTCACGCCGGTCCACTTCAATCCATCCCTGGGTCTGGAATTTCTTCAGGACCCGGCTGACGGTTTCCGTCGCCAGGCACAGATAATTGGCAATATCCTTGCGCGGCATGGCCAGGCGCAGATCGGTAGCCGAATACCCTCGCTCCCCCAGTCGGCGGGCCAGGTCCATCAGGAAAGCCGCCATCCGCTGCTCGGCAGTGGAATCGGCAGCACGAGGTACCAGGGAGCTGATTTCCTTGCTGAGCAGCCGCATGATCTGACGCTGCAGGCCAGGGATGTCACCGGCCAGTTCAGAAAGCTGAGCAAAAGGCAGCACGCAGGCACTGGCGGTATCCAGGGCAACGACACTGCACTGGTGGGCGTCAGGATAAATGGCATCCAGCCCCACCAGCTCGCCAGGCAGATGAAAGCCGATCACCTGCTCTTCCCCTTCCTCGTTGATCAGATAGCTCTTGTACATGCCGGAGCGCACCGCATAGATACTGCGCATGGGATCACCCCGGCGAAACAGGTGATCCCCCACATGCATGCTGCGGGACACCTCCACCACGGAATCCAGCCGCTCCACCTCGGCCCGGTTAAGGCCCATGGGAACGCAGAGTTCACTCAGGGAGCAATTACTGCAGACGCGCTTGAGTTCACGTAGATCAAGCGCGCTGGACTGACCGGGGGAAGCAGGCATGGAACTCCTTCTGCACTGATGCTGCGAGGAGCTCACATACTAAGGTAATTCCGCCGCCCATCAAAGCCTGCCACCCGGCTTAGGCGTCCGGCAGCTGTTCCAGGATCAGCTTTTCCAGGTAACGACAATAGCGGTCCAGGTAGTTCAGGCCTTCCGAGGCGCTGAACAGCCAGGGGTTCATCAGGGTGTGCCGGAGCAGAAAGACATAGTCGCTGGCCCCCTCCTCCGCCTTGCCTCCGGAGCGGAAACTGTCAGGGTCCAGTCCCAGACGTTCCACCAGCGTCTGGCGAGCGGCGGGGCTCAGGGCGTCGTGGAAGACATTGGTCCGGGAGCCAAAGAATTCACGGGTCTGGGGCGCACGGTCCGGCGTCACCCGCAGCTGTTCATAGATGCCCTGACAGAAACGATTCATCACCGGCACGCTGCGGTTGCCTTCCGGATTGACGGCAATACAGATCAGATTGGTATCCGGTTCAAAAGGCACCACCAGACGTGCCTTGCCACGCAGCCGGTCCGCGGTCTCCTGAAGACGGTCGAAAAGGTATTCCGTGCTGTGAATGGTGACTTCGGTGAGTTTGCCGAAATGGCGATGATCCAGGGGAAAGACCCGATGGGTCACATAGGTGGCCGCTGCCATGGAACCCGGTTTTGAGCCTTCCAGGATGTAGCGACCCAGATTGCGCAGCAGGGTGTCGGTATCACTGTTGTCGCCGGCCTCGTCGAAGACGTAGGCAGCGCTTTCTCCCAACAAGGCGGTGATCTCCCGGTTGCGAGCGATGAATGCCCCTACGCCAAACGGTAGGTAACCGAGTTTGTGGGGATCGACGGTCACGGTATCGGCGTGGCGAATCGCAGCGAAGGCCTGATAGACATCGCTGGAGGGAAAATAGCGAAATTGATCCTTGAGTTCGTCGTGGTGCCGCATGGCCCCACCGGGCTGACGGAACAGGGCCGCCATGTAACCACCCCAGGCGGCATCCACATGAATGCCAAAATCCAGCCCCTGACGGCGCCACTTCTGGCGCAGGGCGACAATATCGTCGATGGGATCGATGGTGCCGTATTCGGTGGTCCCCAAAACCCCCACCACCGCCAGCACGGGACGCTGCTGTTCATGCAGTTCGCCGAGGATACGGTCCAGGGCCGCCGGGTCCATGCGCATGTGATCAGTGACCGGCACCGAGACCAGCTGGGCGCTGCCAAAACCCATGAGCTTCATGGCCTTCTTCCAGCTGTAATGGGCCGTCAAGGGCACCAGTACCACGGGTGGCTTGAGGGCCGGCCAGGCGGCATGGAAATCCACCTGACCCAGATGCTCCACCCGCCCGGACTCGATGCGTTGAGTGAGTGCCTGGCGCTGTTCCGTCGGCAATGCCTGCAAGGCCTCGGCAACGGCCTCCCTAAGTCGAATGACGGTGTCCACATCCAGGTTGAACCAGGCCCATTCAGGGGCGTCCTGGGACAGCCGTCCACGACTCAGCTTCTCTATATCCAGGGACAGTTCGGGCAGGACCGAGCGCAGGGCCAGGGGGTAATACTTGGCTGCCCGAAGATTCCAGAGCCCTTCATAATTGGCCACTGTACCGCCGGAGGTGAGATGCCCCCAGGCACAGGGGTGCTGACCCGGGTCGGTATTGAACCCCATCATGGCCGCCAACTGGCGACCCGCCGCCAGTTCCAGCCGCACGGTCACCGGTGCGGCTTCCTCGGTGACATTGTTGGGGTTGTAGAGAGTCGAAACCAGATGGGCAATCAGGCCCGGCAAGAGCAGGTCCGAGGCCATGTGCCCGATATAGCGGGGATTGAAGAACGGCGCCGAGTTCTTGAGATCCGCGGTCAGCCGGTGCAACTCCGTTTTCATCTTGTCCACGAAGGCCAGATAGCCCTCGGAGTGAAGCACCTGAATGGGGATGGGCGGGGTGTCCTGGGGATGGAGATTCCGGCGCCAATAAACATGATCCCGGAAAAATTCCAGGATCAGTTTTTCGAATATCTCATCGTTTTCCCCATAGGCACCGAGAAAGAAGGGGCTGAACAGGGCATCCAGCTCGGTGCCTTCCACCTGCCGTTTATCATTCACGTCTTGTCACTCCAACTGGATTCGCAACAGTCGCGGTGTCAGACGAGACAGCGCACGCTGGCCTGACACCACGAGGATTGAAAGCGCTTCTCCGGCTTGTTCAGATCACTCGGGAAAATCGCTGCTGTCCCTTGGCCGGAGCATTGTAGGCGTCGAACAGCATGGCCACGTTTCGAAGCAGAAAACGCCCGGCACTGGTAACGGAGAAACCGTCTTTGTCCAGCGTGAGCAAGCCATCCGTCGCCATGGTTTCCAGGGCCGGCAGGGTATCGGAAAAGTAAGTCCAGAAATCAATGTGATGACGACGCCCCACCTGTCTGGCATCCACGATGCCATTGCACATGATGGACTGAATTACATGCTGACGGATGCGGTCATCGGCGGTCAGCACGAGCCCCCTTGCAATAGGCAAGCGCCCTTCTTTGACCGCCTTCTGCCATTGACGGATCTCGGTCAGGTTCTGGCTGAAACAATCGCCGACCTTGCCAATGGCACTGGCACCCAGACCGATCAGATCACACTCGGCATGGGTTGAGTAACCCTGAAAATTGCGTTGCAGTTCGCCCTGGTCACGGGCCTTGACCAAGGGATCGCCGGGTCGGGCGAAGTGATCCATGCCGATATGCTCATAGCCGGCCTGGCTCAATTTATCCACCGCCAATGTCAGGAGGCTGAGTCGCAATTCCGCATTGGGCAGGCTGTCACCGTCAATCAGGCGTTGAACCGGAAAACGGTCGGGCATGTGGGCATAAGCGTAGATGGAGAGCCGGTCCGGTGCCAGTTCGATGACCTGGTCCAGGGTGTGGGCAAATCCTTCCATGCTCTGACGGGGCAGACCGTAGATCAGATCAAAGCTCAGTCCGCCGACGCCGGCCTCTCGCGCAGCCTCTACCTGGTCGGCCACCATGGCAAAGGGCTGGATGCGGTTGACCGCTTCCTGCACGCGCCGATCGAAATCCTGAATTCCCAGTGACATGCGATTGAAGCCCGTCTCCACAAGACTGGCCAGATCCTGCTCGGAGACCGAACGTGGATCGATCTCCACGGAGAACTCCCGTTCTTCGGGGGCGGCCAGGTTGAAGGCGCTGGACACGGCATTCATCAGGCCCTGCAGCTCGGCCGGGCTGTGAAAGGTCGGGGTGCCGCCACCCAGGTGCAGCTGTCGCAGCTTGCGGTCCGGGTCAAACAATGCCGCCTGGCGGTGCAATTCCTCGGCCAGATGCCCGAGATATCGATGCCCCCGATCGGACCGGCGGGTGATGCTGCGGTGGCAGGCGCAGTACCAGCAGGCCTCCTGACAGAAGGGCAAATGCACATAGAGGGAGAGATCGCGAGGGATGGGCTCTTCATTGGAGATTCGCACCATCTCCCGGTAGGCTTCTTCGCCAAATTCGTCCGAAAACTGCAGGGCCGTGGGATAAGAGGTGTACCGCGGCCCGCGGACGTCGTATCGGCGCATCAGATCTGGGTCAAAGGGCATGGGTCTCGCCATCCTGTGAAGGTCTGTCCACGATGAGAGACATGCTATACAGCCCCGGCGGGGAAACCTTTGACCTGTGTCAAGCAGTCGTCAAGTCGAGTGCCGGCTGAAAAGCCGTTAAACTGACGGCTCGGGTGATGTCCTGCTTGCAAGGATGCTGAACTGGGGAGAGTAGCGTGAATCTGCGGGATCGAGTCAGACTTTTCCAGATTGGGACACGATTGCTGACCGCCCCGCTGCTGCCCACCTCCGAGGACGCACCGCAAGTCCCTGCCCTGCCCGCAGACTGGCCGCAAGGCATGGCCAGCGACCATGGCTCTCTTGAGGTCCGTCGGTCGATATTGCGGCCACTGTGCTCACTGGCTGCCAGGGGGCATTTCCCGCTGGGAGAGATGCCGATTCATGAACTGGTCATTCGGGAGGAGCTGGCCCTGCAGTGGCCGCTATTCCGCCTGATGCTTGAGGATGAAGGCGCCTTGCTGCGATGGCATCCGCATCTGGCCTGGTATCAGGAGCGGGTTCGTCGACGCGGACGTCTCAACGCCAAACGCAAGCTGGCAAAGTGCATGCTGACATTCCGCAGTCTTCAAAACGAGGGGTTCCGCACGGATGATGGGGATCCCATCATGGTCTATCGTTCGCCCCGCTATCTGATCCGCAATGGCGGCTCCCATCGACTGGCCATGCTCGCCGCAATGGGCCGACAATCCGTCCCCGTGGTGGTACTGGATCGGCACGTTATTCTGGAAGACCCGGATATCCCCGCCCCCCTGCGACAGCGAATCCTGGAACTGGACCCGGCCTAGCGACCGTTCATGAAAAAGGGCGGGTGGCTTGCGCCACCCGCCCCTTGCAACGCCCTTGATCAAGACAATATCGGACCTGTCCTCAGCTTGCCGGCTCCAGACGATACAGGGCCGCATCGGACTGGTCGTTGAGGATATAGATATTGCCGTCCGGGCCCTGACGAACGTCACGAATCCTGCCGATTCGCCGGAGCAGTAGCTCTTCGGCGTGCACGACCTCCGAATCCTCAACCACCAGACGCAGGATTCGCTGGGCGCGCAGCCCGCCCGCAAGCAGATTACCGTCCCAGTTGCCAAAGCTGTCTCCATGCACGACTGCCAGGCCCGAGGGGGCCAGGGTCGGCAGGAATTCAAAGACCGGCGGCTTCATGCCATAGGCCTGATGATCCCGCGAGCGGGCATCCCCGAACTCGCCTTCCGTGCGATAGTCCCGACCCAGGGTCACAACCGGCCAGCCGTAGTTGTTGCCCGGCTCGATCAGGTTGAGCTCATCACTGCCTCGCGGGCCGTGCTCGGTGGCCCAGATCTGCCCGGTTTCCGGGTGCTTGACGATACCCTGAATGTTGCGATGACCGTAGGACCAGATCTCCGGGGCATAGTCGTCGTCATCAACGAAGGGATTGTCCTCGGGGACGCTGCCGTCGGCATTGAGGCGAACCACCGTGCCCGAATGATCCTGGGTGTCCTGCGAACGCATGGGCTCGGCACCGCGATCGCCGATCGTCATCAGCAGGGTACCGTCATCAAGAAAGACAACCCGGGAGCCATAGTGGCGGCCGGGGCTGGTGTAGGTGTTGGACTCGAAGAGTTCCTCGAAATCCACCAGGCTGTTTCCATCCAGGCGTGCGCGGGCCAGGGCAGGTACCGTCCCGTCACTGTCACCCTTGGAATAGGTCATGTAGATCCAGCCGTTGTCCTCGTAGTCCGGATGGACAACGATATCGAGCATGCCGCCCTGGTTGGCCACATGGACCTCCGGCAGCCCCTCCAGCGCGGTCTTGCTGCCGTCTTCCACCACGTAGATAGCGCCCGGGCGCTCGGTCACCAGCTTGCGGCCATCCGGCAGAAAGCCCACCGCCCAGGGGTGGGTCAGCCCATCGACGACCTTCACCAGGCGAAATTGCTCGTATTCAGAGCCGACACTGCGCTCCACGACCTCCTGGGCGCCCGCCTGGGACAGCGGCAGCGTCAGGGAGAGCAGCAGGCCAGCCGCGGTAAGTGACTGTTTTCTCATGATTTCCTCCAATTATTCTTGTGTAATTGCGAGAACTGGCGGATTGGGAAATACGGGATGTGTGACAGGCAAGGATAGCTGGTAGTTCGGATTCGTACAGTGTTGGGGTTAGGAGTGAGGGGTTAGGGGGGAGTAGTGCTGGGTGCTGAGTGCTGAGTGCTGAGTGCGGGGAGGATGGCCACCGAGAATGTGGTGACATCTCTGAAAATGGCGGAGAGGGAGGGATTCGAACCCTCGGACCCCTGAGGGGTCAACGGTTTTCGAGACCGCCCCGTTCGACCACTCCGGCACCTCTCCGATTCAACAACTTACCTTAACTCAGCGTCCACCAGCGGCATTGAGCCTTGGTGGACTGATCCTCCGTTCGCAACATTGGCGCGGGCGGGCTGTCTCAGGGGACAGACCGGCGCCGTTCGTCGGGCCGTGCCACCCTCGGGGTGACGTCAGCCGGGCGTGTAGCGGCCCAGGCTGGCAAAATGTTGCGGGGCAACCCGTTTCGGGGGTTGTCCTTGCAGCCGGAGCCCGCAGATTCTAACAGAGCACCAAAAGCGGCGCGACCGGCTTGAAGGGCCCCGAAGAAAATTCCGGGGGCAAATCGCTACAATGGATGTTACATAATCCTTGGAGGACAACGATTGCTGCGGATCTGGCTGACCACAGGACTGGCCCTGCTACTGGGTACCTGCTCCCTGCCCCCTTCCCTGTTGGAGCAGGTGCAGAGCCGTGGTGAGCTGCATGTTCTGACCCGCAACAGTCCGACGACTTACTACATCGATGCCGATGGACCCACCGGCATGGAGTTCGATTTGGCCCAGCGCTTTGCGGACCATCTGGGCGTGGATTTACGTATCACCGTCCCGGATGGTGTAAACGAGATATTCCGTCAGCTTGAATCCGGTGAGGCCCACCTGGCCGCGGCGGGTCTGTCGATCACCGATCGCCGTCAGGAGCGGGTACGATTTGGTGAGCCCTATCAGGAAGTCACCCAACAGCTCGTGTATCGCTTTGGCCGCAGCCGGCCCCGTTCCCTGGATGAATTGGATGGCACCGTCGCGGTGGTGGCGGGAAGCAGCCATGAAGAAACCCTGCAGCAGCTGGCGGAGGACTATCCCGAGCTGGAATGGAAGGCTATCGATGGGGTGGAGAGTGAGGAATTACTGATTCGGGTGGCCGAGCGGGAACTCGACTACACCGTGGCCGACTCGGTGGAGCTGCACATGAACCGCCGTTACTACCCCGAACTGCGCGCCGCCTTCGATCTGGCTGAGCCGGAACCCCTGGCCTGGGCCTTTCCCAAAAACCGCGACAACAGCCTGCGTACCGCCGCGAATGAATTCATCCAGCGCATGGAACGCCGCGGGACTCTGGCTCAGCTCCATGACCGGCATTTTGGCCACACCGAACGCTTCGACTATGTCGGCACGCGCATTTTCATGCGCCATATCGACAACCGGCTGCCAACGTACCGGCATCTGTTCGAGACTGCCGCCGATGACAATTCCCTGGACTGGCGCTTGCTGGCGGCCATCGGCTATCAGGAATCCCACTGGAATCCGCGTGCCGTCTCTCCCACGGGGGTACGCGGGATCATGATGCTGACCCAACGCACGGCTTCGGACCTGGGCGTGCAAAACCGAATCGACCCTCAGGAGAGTATCTTCGGCGGGGCCCGCTATTTCCGGCAGGTCCGGGATCGATTGCCGCCGGAGATCGAAGAACCGGACCGGAGCTGGATGGCGCTGGCTGCCTATAACGTCGGCTTTTACCACTTGATGGATGCCCGCATGCTCACCGAGCAGAAGGGTGCGAACCCTGACCGCTGGATGGATGTGAGAGACCATCTGCCCCTGCTGAGCCAGCGCCAGTATTACACGCAGACCCGCTACGGCTATGCCCGCGGGCGGGAACCGGTCATCTATGTGGACAATATCCGCCGCTATTACGACATCCTCTCCTGGATGATGCCCAAGGAGGACGACGACGAGGAACGGTTGGCAGAGGAAACCCGTGCCCCTGATGGAGTCGTTATTGAGGAAGAGCTGGGTGAGGACGGAGATTAGGGAACCTCTGATTAATTCATTCGCGCCCGCAGTTGGCGCTGAGAGCGTCTGATTCAAGGCGCATTGCGCAGCACAGTAGCCTCTGTGCTACGGGCAAGCAATGCAATGCTGAAGCAGGCGCTCTCAGCACCAACCCCTTGTGGGCCAACGGGATTTTCCCTCTCGTCTTCGTTGCTCCTCGCTCATGTAGCACAGCGGCTACACTACGCTCGTCGCGCCTCGCGAGAGAAGAAATCCCGTTGGCTGTGGGCGCGAATGAATTAATCAGAGGTTCCTTGGGTAGGTTGGCTGGTGGCTTCGGTAGGGTTAGGACCCTACGGTGTCGGTGACCGGGGGCGTTCCGGTCCCTTCCGCCGACGCTCGCGAAAGAAGCTCCGCAGCAGGTCCCCACATTGATCCGCCAGGACACCGGATTGAACATCGACCTGATGGTTAAGGCGGTCTGTGCCGAGGATGGAGAAGAGGCTGCCGGCAGCGCCGGTCTTGGGGTCGGGGGCGCCGTAGACGACGCGAGCGATGCGGGCGTGGATGATGGCACCGGCGCACATGCAGCAGGGCTCCAGGGTCACATAGAGGGTGGCACCCGTCAGACGATAATTGTTGTCACGGGCTGCGGCCGCGCGCAGGGCGGCAATCTCGGCATGGGCGGTGGGATCATGAAGGCTGATGGGGGCATTCCAGCCCTCCCCCAGCACCTCGCCATCACGAACAATCACCGAGCCAACCGGCACCTCCCCCGCTGCCTCGGCATGGCGGGCAAGATCAATGGCATGCTGCATCCAGCGTTCGTCGGTGTTGTCCTGAGTCGTCATGTCTTTGACTCCGGGGACGGAGCAAGGTTATTTCCCTATTCCCACTCAATCGTCGCCGGTGGCTTGCCGGAGATATCGTAGGTGACACGGGAAATACCCCGGACCTCGTTGATGATTCGCCGTGAGACATGGTCGAGGAAATCATAGGGCAGATGTGCCCAGCGGGCGGTCATGAAGTCGATGGTTTCCACCGCGCGCAGGGCAATGACCCAGTCATAGCGACGGCCGTCACCCATCACGCCCACCGAACGGACCGGCAGGAAGACGGCAAAGGCCTGACTGGTCTTGTTGTAAAGATCGTGGTTCCAGAGCTCTTCGATGAATATGGCATCCGCCTTGCGCAGAATGTCGGCGTAGTCCTTCTTCACCTCGCCAAGAATACGCACCCCGAGGCCCGGCCCCGGGAAGGGGTGACGGAAGAGCATGTCATGAGGCAGGCCCAGCTCCACGCCCAGGCGGCGGACTTCATCCTTGAACAGTTCGCGCAGGGGCTCGATGAGCTTGAGCTTCATGTGCTCCGGCAGGCCACCCACATTGTGATGGGACTTGATCACCTGAGCCTTGCCGGTCTTGGAACCGGCGGATTCGATGACATCCGGATAGATGGTGCCCTGGGCCAGCCACTTCACGTTGTCGATCTTGCCGGCTTCTTCATCAAAGACTTCGATGAAGGTGCGGCCGATGATCTTGCGCTTCTCTTCCGGGTCTTCCACGCCCTTGAGCGCGGAGAGGAAACGATCCTCGGCGTCGACGCGGATCACGCGCACACCCATGTGCTCGGCAAAGGTGGCCATCACCTGATCGCCCTCACCAAGGCGCAGCAGACCGGTGTCCACGAATACGCAGGTGAGCTGTTCACCAATGGCCTTGTGCAGCAGGGCGGCGACTACGGAGCTGTCAACGCCGCCGGACAGGCCGAGCAGCACATGATCGTCACCCACCTGCTCACGGACCTGGGCAATCTGGCTTTCAACGATGTTTTCCGGCTTCCAGTCGGCGGCACAGCCGGCAATGTCGTGCAGGAAGCGCTCGAGGATTCTGCCACCCTGAGGGGTGTGCGTGACCTCGGGGTGAAACTGAATCCCGTAGAAACGGCGGCTCTCATCACTGATCACGGCGTAGGGGGCGTTGTCAGAGCTGCCCACCACTTCAAACCCTTCCGGCAGCTCGGCTACGCGGTCACCATGGCTCATCCAGACATCGAGACTGGGAATGCCACCGGACTCCATGTGATCTTCAATCCCCTCCAGCAAACGGCTCTTGCCCGTCACCCGAACCCGGGCATAACCGAATTCCTGATGATCACTGGATTCCACCCGACCGCCCAACTGGGCCGACATGGTCTGCATGCCGTAACAAATGCCCAATACAGGCACATCCAATTCAAAGACGATCTTGGGTGCCCGGGCCGTGTCCTGTTCGGTGACCGAAGCCGGCCCACCGGAAAGGATCACTGCACTGGCGCCAAACTCGCGAATGGCCTCATCACCCATTTCCGGGTCATGAATTTCGCAATAAACGCCCATCTCGCGAACGCGCCGACCGATGAGCTGGGTGTATTGGGAGCCAAAATCGAGGATCAGGACTCGATGGGCGTAGATGTTTCTCATGATGGAGGAGGTCCTTGAAGCCAATGCCAGCTGGATGGTCTCTTCTGCATTCTTGTGCACTGCCTTCGGCAGGCAGGCGGCGAGCT
>NZ_JAYGII010000028.1:0-30007 GCF_034931365.1 Natronospira elongata | reverse complement strand
CTTGGCCAGTGCTTCGGCAGTGGCGAGGTCCGGCTCGTGAAGATGGAGGACGACGATGCTGCCGGGTTGGACGTTGTCGAGTACCTGGGCGGCGATCTCTTCGGCGCTGAGGTCCTTGTCGGCGTCGCCGCTGGCGATGTCATAGTGGACGAGTTTGAGGCCCAGATCAGCTGCAATCTCTGTGACTGTTTCGTTGTATTGGACGAATGGTGGGCGAAAGTGACGCGGGATTTCGCCGGTGAGGCTGTAGGACATGAGTTGGGCGAAAGCGATTTGTAGGCGGATGTCTTTTTCTGTTAGTTCGGTCAGATCCGGGTGGCCGTGGGCGTGGGTCGCGATTTCGAACTGAGGGTCGTCGTGAAGCTCGCGCGTGAGCTCAGGGTTGTCGGCCATCCAGAGGCCGCCGAGAAAGAGGGTGGCGGGGATCTGGTGGTCGCGAAGCTTGTCCAGCACCGCCTCATTAAGTCGGTTGCTTCCAAGCTGGCTGCAGGCGTCGAAGGTCAATGCGATTTTGCCTGGGTCCTGGTCCCGTGGCCCATGCTTGATGACCTGGGGTGAGCGGGCCTCAACCATCGGCAGCTCATCGATGGCAAGGTCTGGATGAGCGGCGTTGAAGGCTTCTCGAAGTGATTCGGTATAGGCATTGGCGTCGATGTCTGCCTGCGCCATGGTGGGCAGAGCGAGGAGGAGGGCGAGGAAAGCGGCCTGGGTAGGGCGTCGCACGGGTGGACCTCGGGTTCGGAACAGGGTAACTCAGTTTGCTGTGCCGCCAGAGACAAGTCCAGTGGCCGGGCCATTCGGCTTGTCAGGTCTGTTAGTCTGCGGTGGACAGGATTCATGGAAGAGGAGTGCTGATGTCGCGCGCTGAAGAAGGTCCTGGTCTAAAGGTCGTTGCTTTGGGGGTTGCCGCTTTTGTGGCCGGTCTTTGGTTGTTGCACGGCCTGGTGGTGGTCCTTGGACTGGATGCCTCGGCCCTGGGCATTCGGCCCCGGGCCGTGTCCGGGCTGGCGGGGATTGTTGCGGCACCCCTGATTCATGGCTCCTGGCTTCACCTTTTCTCCAATACCTTGCCCTTGATTGTGTTGGGTAGCGCGATGCTTTACGGCTTTCCCCGGGCGGCCAGGGCAGCCTTGCCGTTGATCTGGCTGGGCTCCGGTTTGCTGGTCTGGCTGCTTGCCCGGGATGGGGTGCATGTGGGGGCCAGCGGCGTGGCCTTCGGGATGATGTTTTTTGTGCTGAGTGCGGGTATTCTGCGTCGCGACCGGGCATCGGTGGCGCTGGTGCTGTTGGTCTTTTTCCTGCACGGGTCCATGGTCTGGGGCGTTCTGCCACAGGCTCCCGGGGTGTCCTGGGAGAGCCATCTTTTCGGTGCGGTACTCGGGCTGGTCTGTGGCATCGCGCTGCGGCATCGGGATCCGATTGCGGCGCCGGCAGTGTTTGATAATTCCGATCTCCCGGATGAGCCCTTGCCCGGGCAAGAGGATGAGATGGATGGCTCGGATCAGTGGCGGGATGATGAGTCAGAAAAATAAGGTTTGGTCAGCGAAGATTGGATAAAGGGATGACGATGGAACGGGTGTATAGATCAAAGATTGATACTTGGCTGTTGCTGGTCCTGCTGGGAGTGGTTAGCGTTTGCGCCTATTCAGGTGTGAACATGATCCTGCGTGGCGATACGGCATGGTGGTCACAGCTGATTGTCTGGGGCTTTGGGGTGGTCTTTCCACTATGGCTTCTGGCGGGGACCTATTATGTCCTCGGCCCGGGGCGGCTGATCGTGCGAAGTGGACCGGTGAAATGGCAAGTGCCGGTGGCAGAGATTCGCAGCATCATCCCGACCAAGAATCCCCTGTCCAGCCCGGCGCTCTCGCTCGATCGTCTGAAAATCAACTACGGCGTGGGCAAATACGTGATGATCTCTCCGCGCGAAAAGGAGGCCTTCATCCAGCAGCTGTCGGAACTGTCCGGCGTGGAGGTGGGCCGCACCCGCAGCCGGGTCTGATGGCTTGCCAGTGGCCTTCCTCGCGGGTACTGTATGGGTGTACAGTTATCGTTGGAGGCCCAGGGCATGAGAAACCCCGGCAAGCACAAGGGGCGCGGGGCCTGTTCCAGTCCCGCGCCCCGGTTTCGGTCGGTGCGGCATGAGGCGGTGGATGATGGCTGGTGGCAGGACGAGGCGCCGGCCCCGCAAACCGTGGTCATGCCCGATCCGGCGCGCACGGTCATCAGTCGGAATCAGTCTCCCGATGTACCCTTTGATCGCAGTATCAACCCCTACCGGGGCTGTGAGCACGGCTGCATCTACTGCTTCGCCCGACCCAGCCACGCCTATCTGGACCTCTCGCCGGGGCTGGATTTCGAGACCCGTCTGTTCGCCAAGCTGGAAGCGGCGGATCGTCTCAAAGAGGAATTGGCACGGCCGTCCTATCGATGCGCGCCCATCGTATTGGGGGCCAACACCGATGCCTATCAGCCGGTGGAAAAGGATTACCGCATCAGTCGTGGGATTCTGGAAGTGCTGGCCGAGTGCCGGCATCCAGTCTCCATCCTCACCAAGAGCGGCTTGATCCTGCGAGACCTGGATATCCTGGTGCCCATGGCTCGGCGGGGGCTGGTCAATGTCATGGTCAGCGTGACCACGCTGGACAGTGAGCTGAAGCGACGGCTGGAACCCCGAACCCCATCCGGCGAGCGGCGCCTGGCGGTGGTGCGGCGCTTGAACAAAGCGGGGGTGCCGACGGGCGTCCTGCTGGCGCCGGTCATACCGGCCATCAATGACCCGGAACTGGAGACCATCGTGGCGGAGTCGGCTGCGGCAGGCGCGATTTGTGTCGGCAGTGTTATCCTGCGCCTGCCCCATGAACTTTCACAACTGTTCCGGGAATGGCTGCAGGCGCACTACCCGGATCGCGCCGGGCGGGTGATGAAGATACTCCAGTCCATGCGGGGTGGCCGGGATAATGACAGCGACTTTGGTCGTCGCATGCGAGGGCAGGGGCCCTTTGCCGAACTCATTGCCCGACGCATGCAACTGGCCCGTCGGCGGGCCGGACTGTATCGACGCGAGCAAGTATCTATGGACTGTGGCCAGTTCCGGCATCCGGAGGTATCGGATGGTCAGATCTCCTTGCTCTAGAGGAGATTGATCGATGGCAAGCAAGGGGGGATTGTGAACCAGCAAAGCTTTTCCAACGAGCCGGTCGCGGTGGGCGACTTGCCGGATTTCTCCCGGCTCGAACTCAATCCGGTCAGTGCCCGTTACCGTCCCTACAATCTCTTGACCGGTTGCCTGTTCATGGTGGTGGTCAGTGTGGTGGCCGTGGTCGGCGTCGGACTGATTTTCAGTTGGTTTCAGGCACTGTGGGTAGGGATAGTGGCCAGTCTGGCGACGGCGGCCGCTATTGCCCATGCCTGGCTGGAGCCGGCCTATCGGGGCTGGGCCGTGCGGGAACGAGATCTGGTAGAGCGGCACGGCGTGGTCTGGCGGCGCGAGGTTGTCCTGCCCATCGCCCGTATCCAGCATGTGGAAGCTGCATCCGGCCCCGTGGAACGCTGGTTTGGCCTCATGCGCCTGCAGTGCTTTACCGCCGGCGGTGCCACCGCCGACCTCGTCTTTCATGGCCTGTCTGCCGATACCGCCCTGCGCATCCGCAGTCACCTGATGGATAGCATCGACGTCGAGCCTGGCAATCCTGCCCATGATTGAGAATGAGACCGCATGGCGGCGCTTGTCCTGGTTTGCCCTGCTGCCGGTAGGGCTGCGGATCGGGGTACGCATGATTCGGGAATCGCTCCCTGCACTGCTTGGCGCGGGGGCGGGTGCCGTTCTGCTTGCTGGCTTCGGTCTGCGAGAGCTGGGTCTGCTGGCCCTGGCAGCCTTGCTGCTGTTGGTTCTCTACGCCATGGCCTGGCACCGCCGTTTCCGTTACCGCCTGGACAGTGATGCCATCCGGGTACGCAGTGGGCTGTTTCAGCGCCGTGAGCTGAGGGTACCCTGGGACCGGGTCCGCAATGTGGAGTTGCGCCAGGCCTTTTATCTTCGGCCAATGGACCGTCTGGGCGTGGTCGTGGAGACCGCCGGCGGGCAGGGAGAAGAGGTCAGCATCGAGGCCCTGCCTCGGGCGGTGGCCGAGGATATCCGTCGCCGCGCCAGTACCAGCCCTACGGTCTTGGCGCAGGACGAGGAACCTGCGGCTGAGCCGGGCCCGGTGCGAGGGCAGTGCCTGCATGCGCCCGGACCCGGCCGAGTTTTCCTGCACGGGGTTGCCAGTGGCCAGGTCTGGTTGCTGCTGGCGGCACTCGGTGGTCTCTACGGCCCCATGTCAGGGAGGATCAATGAGCGGGTGGGTGACTGGCTCAATCGCTTTGACGGGGGGCTGGCCGGCGAGCTCGGCCTGAGCTGGGGGGTGATGCTGCCGGCCGGGCTTGCATTGATTCTGGCGCTGCTTTTTCTGGCCGCCGGTGTGGCCTCGACGGTTCGCTACCACGCCTACCAGTTGTTTCTCGCGCCTGATCGGCTGCGGGCGCGTCACGGTCTGTTCGAGACCCGGGAACGGAGCCTGCGGCTGGAAAAGCTGCAGGCGTTGTCGCGGGTCGAGTCGGCGGTGGGGCGGTTATTGGGGCAGTGTTATCTCAAAGGTCACCAGGCGAGTGCGGGCGACACTGTGGAGGGCGGGGAGTCCAGCAGCGCCATGGTGATTCCGGGCGTTGCCCGGCCGGCATCTCGGGATCTGATGCTTGCCATTGATCCGTGCTGTCGCTGGCCGTCGCACATGCAGGGCGTGGACCCACGCTTCAAGGCATTCTGGCGGCCGCGAATCCAGCTTCTGCTCCTGGTGGGCCTGTTTTTTCTGATGCTGCGTCTGGGTTCGGAACCCTGGGGGGTGATTGTGGCGGCATCAGTGCCGGTCGTCATTATCGTGTTGTTGACCGGCCTGGCGGTGCAGTTGCGCCATCACCGCTGGCGCTGGGCCGAGGACCAGGGCTACCTGTTCATCAGCAGCGGCTTTCTGGGGCGGCATGATGAAGCCTTTGCCATGCACCGGGTTCAGCACCTGCGGGTGAAGAGCAATCCCTTTCAGCGCCGTGCCGGATCGGTGGAGCTGGAGTTGTGGCTGGCAGACGGGCCACGACGGATTCCCTTTATTCCCCGGGAAGAAGCTGTGTCTCTGGCCAACCGGGTACTGTACGAGGTGGAGTCGCGGGGACCACAGTTTCTCTAATGTTTGATGCGAAACACCCGGGTTGTCTCATTCAGGTGAGTGAGTGTCTGTTCCATTCGATCCACGGATTGAGCGGAGCGGTGGGCCGCCTGACTGGTGTCCTGGGAGACCGATGAGATGCTGTTGATCCGTTGATTCATGTCCGCCGCTGCCTGGGATTGTTCGTCGGCCGCCATGGCCACCTGGCTGCTCAGGTCGCGGATGGCATTGACCGCCTTGACGATTTTTTCCAGGGCCGCATCGGCATTATGTCCATCCTGGTCACGGTCGTCGTCTGTTACTGATTCCTGTCCAGCCATGGCCTCCAGGGCGTCGTTCGCATGCTCCTGAAACTGGCCCAGCAGTTTTTGCACCTGGGCGGTGGCCTCCCGCGTCTTGACTGCCAGACGGCGGACTTCTTCGGCAACCACCGCAAAGCCCTTGCCATGTTCCTTGGCCCGAGCCGCTTCTACGCTGGCATTCAGGGAGAGCATATTGGTTTGCAGGGCGATTTCGTTGATCACCTCGACAACCTTGGTGATCTGGTGGCTTTCCTGGTGCAGGCCGCGGATCACGGTCACGGCTTCACCGACGATCTGGCGGCCATCCCGGGCGGTCTGGTCGGCATCCCGAGCTGCCTCGGCGGTCGTACCGGTGTGCTCGGCGACATGCTCCACGGCGGTGGCCATCTCTTCCATGGCAGCGGCCAGTTGCTCCAGGTCCCGGTCCTGTGTCTCGGCGCCACGCTCCACCGATTTGGCCGTGTCCAGGACCTGAGCCATCTCCTGGGAGGCTGCCTCCGCGGCCCGGGATATATCGGCAATAATGCCTTCAAAACGCGCCTGCATGGTATTGAAGGCTTGTGCCAGGGCTTGCAGCTCTCGGCCGCCGCAAACCTCGGCCCGCAGGGTCAGATCATGATGACGGGCGGCCTCATCCATGGTTTCCGACAGGGACTGAATTCGCCGGCCAATGCCTTCCACGGTCCACAGGGCAAAGCCGCTGAGCGCCAGCCCTGCCAGCAGCATCAAGACCACCGTCCATATGGACCAGAGACCGTCCCGACGAAGGTCGGCGATACGGCTATTGCCCAGGGCGGCAATGGCGGCGCTGAGATCCCGCATTCCTGTCAGGGCCTGCTCACCGCTGTCCAGCCATTGTTCCACGAGGATGTTGTCCCGGGTACCGTCACGGAGCGACTCTCGGAGGGCACCATGATCGTCGAGGATAGACACCAGCGCCTGTTCTGCGAGGCGAATGCGCTCGCTGTGGCTGGCGTGCTCCCGGTCAGCGAGGAAGAGAGCGAAGGAATTGAAATTCATGCGCGGGGCGAGGGCCTGCTCATCCATCAGGCTATCCAGACCGATCTGCAGGGCGCCCATACCGTTGCGCACGGGGTCAGCTGCGAGATCGAGGTCTTCTTCCAATAGCGACCGGGCCATCAAGGCCCGTTCCCGGCTGATGTCCTCGGCTGCCCGAGACAGGGCCTGTTGTTGACGCAGGCTATTGACCAGGACTGAGCCACCACCACCAACCCGCGCCATCAGGCTTTCGGCCAGCCCATCCTGTGCCTGGAGCAATTCACTACTGGCCGCCATCCACTGCGCCGGGCTCACCTCGCGACCCTGATCCAGGCGGTCGCGCAGGTCGGCAAGTACTTGCGCGGCTTCCTTTACTTGCTCAAGCGGGGCCTGGACAGGGGACCGGGCCTCTGTGGCCAGCAGGGCTTCGACCAGGGTCAGGGCCTGATCCAACTGCCTTTCGCTTGCCTCGCTCAATTGCCCTCGTTCGCTAGCGCCAAGGTGGAGTCCGGCCAGCCAAGCATGGATCTGGTCCCGCTCCTGCCGCTGGGCATCGGCAGCGCTCAGCAGCTGATCGAGGGCGGCGCTGGTTTGCTCGAGTTGCCGGGCCTGCTGGTACTGCGGCAGATAGATCACCGCTGCCTGCCAGGCCACCATGGCCAGAAGCAGCCCGGCCATCAGGCCGACGGCAAGGCGGAGGAGGAGGCGAATACTGGTGCCGCTTGGCAGGAGTCGCATCAGCAGGTCCATGTCTGTTGAGTTGCGGGTGACAGTCACTGTAACGGTCGGAGGGGCATTATCCTTGAATCCATCAAGGGGCAAATTGACCCATGTCAGCGTTTTTCCGCCCGGCAGGGTAAAGGGTACTGGCAGGGGGTCGCGGTCTGCGGTAGATTCGTCTGCCTCATCTCAGCCGCAAGGATGTTCGTGTATGAAAGTCTCTCAGCGATTGGTCCTGCTTTCCCTGACCCTTTTGATGGCCCTGGCGCTTCCCTTGGCCGCGCTGGCCGATTCCACCCGCCTGCTGCGTCAGCCGGCGGTGTCGGATGAGCACCTGGCCTTCGTCTATGCCGGTGATATCTGGGTCAGCGAGCGGGATGGCAGTAAGCCCCGGCGTCTCACAGCGGACGACGCCGAAGAGAATAATCCCCACTTCTCCCCGGACGGCCGATGGATTGCCTATTCGGCTGCCTATGAAGGCAATACCGATGTCTATGTGATCGCCGTGGACGGTGGCCAACCCAAGCGCCTCACCTGGCACCCGGGTAATGACACCCCGGTGGGCTGGAGTGCCGATGGCGAGTCCGTGGCCTTTGCCTCTCGCCGGGAGACTGATCATGGCCGCTCCCTGCAGTTGTTCCATGTCTCTCGCGAAGGCGGCGCGCCTGTCAAGCAGATGGATGCCCGCTTCTTCCGTGGTCAATGGGATGAGGAAGGCCGTCGGCTTGCCTATATCGATTTCGGCCCGGCCTATAATGGGCTCTATGGTGGCAGCGCCGGCTGGAAGGGCTATCGGGGGGGTACCACGCCATCCATCCGTATTCTCGATGTGGAGGCCGATGAGGTTGTCGACATCGAAGGCAAGCGTGTCAATGACATCAATCCCCTGTGGATTGATAATCAGGTTTATTTCCTCTCCGATCGCGATGACAAGCTCTTCAATCTGTTCCGCTTCGACGAACAGAGTGGCGAGGTAGAGCGGGTCACCAATCAGGAAACCTGGGACATCCGCTGGGTCAGCACTAATGGCTCGGATGTGGTCTATGAGGCGGGCGGGTATCTTTATCAGCTCGACCTGACTAATGGTCAGGTCGAGCGAATTGATATCAGTATCAATCCGGATCTGCCGCAGCAACGCGCTGACTGGCGCGATGTTCGAGGGAATATCCAGCACGTGGGCATATCGCCCAGCGCCAAGCGCGCCATCATCACCGCGCGTGGCGAAGTGTTCACGGTGCCGGTAAAAGAAGGCTCCACCCGCAACTTGACGCGCACGGATGGGCAAAGAGAGTACACCGCAATTTGGTCGCCCAAGGGAGACCAGCTTGCCTGGATCGAGGAGTCCCTGGAAGGGCAAACCCTGGTGGTGAGTGATCAGCGGGGCCTGGGTGACCGTCAGCGTTTTGAGCTGGGGTCGGACTTCTATCAACTTGAGACCTGGGATGCCGAGAACGGGCGGATCATCTTCACCGATAACCGCCAGGGCATTCACTATATCGAGCTTAATCGTGGCCGTATTCGCCATGTGGATACCGCGCCGCGGGAAGGGCCCATCGATGTTGCCCTTTCCCCCGATGGTCGCTGGCTGGCCTATACCAAGTTCAAGGCCAACTTCTATCGTGATCTCAAGGTCTATGACTTTGATCGGCGTGAAAGCCATCTGATCAGTGACGGCATGGCCGACACCGCCTCGCCCGTCTTCAGCCGGGATGGCAAGCATCTTTACTTTGCCGCCTCCACCAACACCGGCCCCCGGCAATTCGGTCTGGACATGACCAGTCAGGAGCGTCCCTATCGGGCCGGCATCTACGCCATTGTGTTGCGTGCCGACGAGCCGTCGCCTCTGTTGCCCGGTAGTGGCGATGAGGAAATGGATGAGGGCAATAATAACGACGGCGATTCAGTGGAAACCCGAATTGATTTCGAGGGGCTGCTTCGTCGCACCGTCGCCCTGAATGTGCCCGAGGGCAATTATGGCTCCCTGCAGGTATCCGAAGACGGCAGCCTGTTCTACATGCGCCGGGTCCAGCCCGGGGCCACTCGCGAGCCGCCAGGCTCCTCGCCCATGCTCGAGAACCGTTTGCAGCGATTTGACTTCGAGCAGCGGGAAGAGCAAACCATGCTCTCGGGCCTGCTTGATTTTGAAATAACCGCCCGGGGTGGTCACATGCTGCTGCGGATGCTGAATGGTTCACTGGCCGTGGCGGAAATTGGCCGCGAGATTCAGCCGGAGAGTCTGGATCTCGGCGATCTGCGCATGCATGTGGATCCGCGCAAGGAGTGGGCACAGATCTTCGATGAAGCCTGGCGCATGCAGCGGGACTTCTTTTATGCCTCCAATCTCCACGGCGCGGACTGGGATGCGGTTTACGAGCAGTATCGGCCGATGGTGGACCATGTGGGCCGACGGGAAGACCTCAACGATGTTCTGGTGGAGATGATTGCCGAGCTGCATGCGGGCCATAACCGGGTAGGCGGCGGTGACGTCCACCGGGCCTCGGGTCCCAGTACAGGCCTATTGGGTGCAAACCTGAGTATTGATCAGGGCCGCTACCGGATTGATCGGATCTATTCCGGCGAATCCTGGAACCCCTTCCTGGAAGGCCCCCTGGCGGTTCCCGGCAACAAGGCCCGGGAGGGTGAATACATCCTTGCCATCAATGGCCGGGACATCAATGCAGACGATAATCTCTTCAAGCACCTGCAGAACACAGTGAATGAGCAGATCGTCTTGACCGTCGGCCCCGACGCCACCGGTCGCAACAGTCGAGACCTGGAGATCCGGCCGGTCGGTTCCGAGAACCAGCTTCGGCTCTGGGGCTGGGTCGAGGACAATCGGCGGGGTGTGGAGGAAGCCACTGACGGTCGGGTGGGTTATATCTACCTGCCCAATACCGCCGGTGCCGGTTATCGCTACTTCAACCGGATGTTCTACGCCCAGCTTGATCGCGAGGCCCTGATCATTGACGAGCGGGCGAACGGAGGCGGTCAGGCCGCCAACTACATCACCGAAGTCCTTGGCCGCGAGCATCTGGCCAACTGGGCCTACCGTGATGCCGAGATGAGCCGTACGCCCATGGGCGCACTGCATGGACCCAAGATCATGATGATCGATCAGGATGCGGGTTCCGGCGGTGATTTCCTGCCGTACTCCTTCCGTGAGCTGGGTATCGGCAAGTTGCTGGGGACCCGGACCTGGGGTGGTCTGATCGGGATATCCCGCAATCCACCACTGGTGGATGGCGGCTTCATGACCGTGCCCCATTTCCGCTTCATCGACCGGGACAACAATTGGTCGGTGGAGAACGAGGGCGTCGCCCCGGATATCCATGTGGAGCTGGATCCGGTGGCCGCCAACCAGGGCCGTGACAGCCAGCTGGAAAGCGCCATCGAGGAAATCCTCGATCAGCTTGAGTCCTGGGAGGATGATGTGCCCCGGGAGCAGCCGCCGCTGCCGACCGAGCTTGGTCGCTGACACGGTGGTCTAATCGAGGGAGCAGCAAGTAGCCACCGCTGGCCCGCGGGCCAGCGGGTCAGCGGTGGCTTACTTTCGGGGCCTGAAAGGCGATTAGTAAGAACCTTCGCCTTCGCTCTCTGCCTCTGCTTCTGCCTCTGCTTCTGCCTCAGCTTCTGCCTCAGCTTCTGCCTCAGCTTCTGCCTCAGCTTCTGCCTCAGCTTCTGCCTCAGCTTCTGCCTCAGCCTCTGCCTCTGCCTCAGCCTCTGCTTCACCTTCACCTTCTGCTTCAGGCATGGCCTCGCCCTCTGCCTCGGCCTCGCCAGCCGCGGCCATCAGATAACCGCGGTCCGTGACCACGTCGGAGCTGATGGCATGCACGGTTGCGCCGCCGGCGACGATGGCAAGTGCGGGCGCCACGTAGGCAACGCCGCGTGACAGGCTTTTCAGCAATTGATTTTTTTCAAGTTCCTCATCGGACATGGATTCCTCCTAGTCTTGATCCTGATAGCAAAACGCCATCAGATGTCATTCCCCCGAATCAGCAAATAAATGCCGAGGAAGAGCAGGGTGGCCTGGAACATCATGCCGCCCATGGGGAAATCCGGTGTTGCCATGAAATGCCATTGCCCCCAATGGGCGATGAATATGGCACCCAGAAGCACCGGGATGGCTGCCAATGCACCCAGCCGCGTGATCCAGCCGCTAGTGAATGGCCCAAGCAGGACCAACAGCCCCGCAGCGATCTCGGCCAAGGCCACCAGGAAGGCGGCGAACACAGGTAGCTCCATGGCGGTGGCAAACTCCTGCAGGCCACCGCCCATGAACTTGTCGATGCCCATGTAGATAAAGACACTGCCCCAGGCGATGCGTAGCAACCAATGGGAGTGGAATTTCACTCCCTCAAGGGCCGGGTCGTTTGTGGATGTGGGTTGAGGCATGCTACCCCTCCTTTGGTGTCGTAGATAGGTTCAGTGATTGGGACGATCAGCGCAGGCGGCTGTTACGCCACTGTCTTGGGATTTTTTGGCCGGCAACAGCAGTTGCTCGACGGCATCGCTGATCTGGTCGGGATGCAGGGTTTTCACCTGCCGCTGTTTTAACCAACTGACCAGACGGTTCGTCGCTTCACGGCTGGTCAGGCCGGGCGCCCGCAACTCTCCCTTCATGGCCCGCTCGAGGAACAAAACCCGTTCTCTCTGGGCCTTGCTGGCGCTTTCCGTGGGAATCAGGACCGCTTCAATATCGAGCGGGCCGGCGTTGTCAGCGGCGGCGCCGGCGTCATAGGCGCAGATTTCGCCGCTGCCGCTTTGATGGAGATGGGGGCGCTGTGCCCGGCTTTCAGGCAGCCGCGCCGGTAGTCCCAGTGCGTGACATTGACCCTGTTCGTCGATCAGCAGGCCGTGTCCCAGGCTGAGCCCGCGGGCGAGGGCCAAGTCCGTGGCCAGGCCGGCAAACCCGCCGGGCTGGTCGTGGAGCACCAGCACCCCGTGGCCGTCGTCGGTCCGGATGACCAGGCCGTCCAGCAGCAGTTGACTGTCATCGGTAGCCAGCCTGAGCAAGGCCTCGATCAGTGTCGGGATAACTTCTGCCAGTGACAGTTCCCCGTCAATGTGTCGGCCATCTTCCAGAAGCTCATAGGCCCCCGGTGTTTGAGCCACGGTCAGAACGGGGCCCGCGCCCGGGCCATCATGTAGCCAGTTGCCGAGAGAGGCTTCGATACGGTGGATGACCGGTCTGTCCGCGCTCTGGACCGTGATGTTGCGCCCGGCCAGGGTCAGTGTTCTTGCCTGTAGCGGGCCGCTCTCGGCTTCCGGCGCGGCTGGGGCCGTCTCTGCGCTGTGGGCAAGCAATCGCTCATCGCACCAGTCCGCCAGGATGTGCCAGACGTCATGACGAATCTGCTGGCGCAGGCCGGGGGTGGGCTGTTCACACTGCTCCGCCAGTTGCTTTGCGATCTCGTCGGGCCCGTGTCCCTCGCCGGCCAGGAGCCAGACCAGGCTGGCAGTCTCATTGGGTTGTCGAATACGCTGCGTGTGCGCATCACAGAGGTATAGCTTGCCATCGTCGATGACTTCGGTGGCCTGTGCGGGGGGGATGGCCGGCGAATCCGGGGGGCTTGCCGCCAGACGTTCAGCCAATACCTGATCGGCAAGACGGGGCATGGGGAAGTAGGGCAGGTATTGCTCGCCCTGGGCATTGGGCATCAGTCGCTGGAAGCCCCCGGCAGCGGCCGTCTCCCGTTCCATGTCTTCCTCGGCCGCGGTCAGCGGGTCCGGTTGAGAGGAACGGGGCGGGAAGTCCTGCTCATTGAGGCCGATCAGATTGACCATGTCCTGAATCACTTGCCGTTTGATTGCCTCTTCGGTGTCGCCCCCATCCTTGGGTGCGGCGGCAACTTCCATGGATGGGCTCAGATTGCACTCCAGTATCCAGGGTTTGAGTTCCTCATCCACCAGGCAATCAAGGCCCAGGAGTTCATAGCAGGCCGCTGGGTCAGCGCCCCGCAGCCGCAGTTGGCGCAGAAAATGTTCCCGCGAGGCGATAAGGGTCAGGGTGACCAGATCTCGTATGCGTTCAAACAATGGCTCCGGCTCCGCCCCCTGTTCTCGGAGCCATTCCCGGTAGCCGGCCATGTTGACGAAGACCACCGGTTCGTCGGCATCGGCATTGAGGGCATTGACATCTGGGTTGGTGAGGTGGACCCAGGGGTTGTCCAGGTCATCCAGACTCCAGGGGAGGGAAGCCAGTTTGGCGAAGCCTTCCTCGTACAGATAGACCCGCAGCGGATCGACACTGGTTACCAGTACATACAGCCGGAGAACATATTTGCGCCCCCGCATGATATGGGGCCGGTCCAGATAGGACTGGACCATCCAGTCCTCGCCGCCGGGCACCAGGGCCGGGTCCTTGACCACGCTGATGCCGCGGCCTCGGGAGGAGTTCTTGGGCTTGAGGATCCAGCGGCGCTCGGGCTGGTCACACGCTGCCTGCTGAAATGCATGATAATCCCTCGGCATATCAAAGGTATGTGGAAAGAAGTTGAGGCGCTTTACAAAGTCATGATCCGGCCCGTATCGAGCCAGCATGCGGGATCGGGTGGCAGCCAGGGTCTGATGCAGGCGGCTTTTTATGGTGAGACTGTTATTGCCCGGAATGTGGTTGATGCGGTGCCCGGCGCTTGCCTGCCGGAAGACCGCCGGCTTTGGCATCCCGGTGTACCAGGCAGCCTGCCAGTCCGATTCGTCACCTTCGCGCCAGAGTCGAGAATCCAGTGCATCGCGAAAAAAACGATCCTGATCCGGCTTGCGTTTGCCTCCCAGCCAGAAGCGGCGCTTGCGCTGTGACATGGTTTCCCCCCAGCCAGTTCTTGGTGCGTTAGGTGGGGGACGCCCGTGAATGCTGCCCGTTACGCTTCTGGGACACACAGAAGCCGGGCGGCGATGATATTCTGTTGCGCCTGCAAATCACCCACAGGAGACAGGCATGTTGACCGAGTCCGCCACTGGCACCACTCCAATCCATCCGGTTACCCGGGACGATTTCGAAACCTGGCTGGAACAGGCTGATGCCGACATTCGTGATTGGGCCAGGGCGAGTGGCTTCGAGGGTGAGGCCGGGCGACATCTCCTGGTCCCGGACGGCCAGGGTGGCGTGAGCTCCGTGCTCGTCGGTCACGAGGAGCATGAGCGCATCTGGGCGCTGGCAAGTCTGCCGGGGCAATTGCCGGCCGGCGACTATCACCTGGCGGGGGATTGGTCGGACGAGGAGGGCATCCGCGCCAGCGTGGGCTGGTTGTTGGGTGCCTATCGATTTGATCGCTACAAATCCATGCCGGCGCCTCAGGCACGTCTGACGGTCAAGCCGGAATGGCGGCAGCAGGCCGAGGTGCTGGCCGGTGCCGCGTCCCGGGTTCGGGATCTGGTCAATACCCCGGCGATCGATCTGGGCCCCGAGGAACTGGCCGGAGCACTTGAGTCGCTGGCCGAGCGATTCAATGCCGATTACTACTGCTATGAGGGTGAAGAGCTCAAGAGGGAATTTCCCGCCGTCCATGCCGTGGGCCAGGCGGCCAGCCGGGGACCGCGCCTGGCCAGGTTGAGTTGGGGCAACCCCGACCATCCCAGCCTGGCCCTGGTGGGCAAGGGCGTGGTCTTTGACTCCGGGGGGCTGAATATCAAGCCCGGCGCCGGCATGGTGCTGATGAAAAAGGACATGGGGGGTGCCGCCCATGTCATTGGCCTCGCCGAGATCATCATGAGCCTGGGTCTCAAGGTACATCTGCGGGTGTACGTGCCGGCAGTTGAAAACGCCATTGCCGGCAACGCCTATCGTCCGTCGGATATCATCCGCACCCGGAATGGCACCACGGTGGAAATCGGCAACACGGATGCGGAAGGGCGGGTCATTCTCTCCGATGCCTTGAGCCTGGCCTGCGAGGAAGGTGCCGAACGGGTGATCGATTTCGCCACCCTGACCGGCGCGGCCCGGGTGGCCTTGGGTGAGGATCTGCCGCCGGTGTATGGGCGTGACCAGGCCGCCCTGCGGCAACTGCAGGACCTGAGTTTCTCGGAGGAAGACCCCCTGTGGCACATGCCGCTCTACAAACCCTATAAACGTCAGATTCAACCCGCGCTGGCGGACCTGTCCAATACCGGCACCACGCCCCAGGGGGGGAGCCTGACGGCCGCCCTGTTCCTGGATCATTTCGTTGCCGCGGACCGGGACTGGATGCATCTCGATATCTACGCCTGGAATCTGTCGGATCGTCCAGGCCGGCCGGCCGGGGGTGAGGCCCAGGGGTTGCGGGCC
Source organism: Natronospira elongata (assembly GCF_034931365.1). NCBI lineage: Bacteria > Pseudomonadati > Pseudomonadota > Gammaproteobacteria > Natronospirales > Natronospiraceae > Natronospira > Natronospira elongata. Next base: position 14,519 of record NZ_JAYGII010000028.1, on the reverse strand, counting down.
GTGTGGGCCTGGTTGCGTCGGGTGTATGACTGAGTGAAAAGGGGTGTGCCGGTATTTGGGTTAGAGAGCCCATAGGTTAACGGTATGTTACGGGGCAATGAAGCTTGGTTTACAGGGCTGAAATAATCCTTGCGAAATGTGACGGCCTTGGGTACGGTTCACCCCGAAATCGGTTGCGGTCGGCGCTCACAGGGCGGCGGGGGTCGGGCCGAATCGATATCCAGTCTGTTCCCGAAAGAACAACCTGGCCTCGTGCCATTCTGGTGTTGATTTATGGTCCAAACCCATAACCCCGCCCTGCGTCGCCGTGGGCATCCGCCGGAGGTTCCAGCCTGGCTGCGTGGCATCTACGCCGGCCTTTGTCTGTACCTCTTTCTCTCCGCGCTCAATATCATGGGTTCCGGCCTCGGGACCTTTGGCCAGGAGAGTGATTGGCTGACCCGGGCCTTTGCCTACGGGCAGAATCCCTTCATTGCCCTGATGGGAGCGGTGATCGTCACCGCCATCGTCCAGAGCTCTTCCTTTACCACCGCCTTGATCGTGACATTGGTAGCGACAGGGGAGATGACCCTGGGCACGGCGGTTTTCGCCATCATGGGCGCGAATATCGGCACCTCGGTGACCGCGGTAATCGTGGCCCTGGCCAATCTGCGCATTCGCAGCACCTTCCGGCGATCATTTACCGCCGCCCTGATTCATGATCTCTTCAATCTGCTCACCGTGGCAGTGCTGTTCCCTCTGGAATGGATCACGGGGCTGTTTCACGAAAGCGGGCGGGGTTTCATTACCCGTGCCGCGGCCAGTCTGGCGGATCTGATCGGCATGGAGCCTGTCGCCAATCCGAACAGTCCGGTTCGGGTGATTACCCGGCCCCTGGTGGATGGGAGCAATTGGCTGGGCGCGACCCTGATGCCCAATGAGATGGCCCAGGGCCTGTTCGTGGCCGGTCTCGGCTTGCTTTTGATGTTCATTGGCCTGGTTTTCATGGTCAAGAACCTGCGCGGCGCCTTGCTACGCCATATGGATGGCCTGTTCCGGACCTATTTCTTCCGTAATGACCTTCGCAGCTACGGCATCGGCGCGGTATCCACGGTCATGGTTCAGTCCAGCACCATTACCACGAGCCTGATGGTGCCCCTGGCCGGTGCCGGGGTGGTGCCCATGAAACGCCTGCTGCCCTTCATGATGGGCTCCAATCTCGGGACCACCGTCACCAGTGTGCTCGCCGCGACCGCCAACCCGGTCTCCGCGGCGGTGACGGTGGCCCTGGTCCACGTACTGTTCAATCTGATCGGCACCGCTATCTGGTATCCCCTGCGGATCGTGCCCATGCGTATTGCCAACTGGTATGGGCGGATTGCCGGAAAGTCGCCCAGATATGCGTTTTTCTTCCTGTTCCTGATATTCTTGGCAATACCTATTGCCGGTATTGCACTGACGGAATTGCTGGTCATCCACTAGCCGTGGCAACGGCTAGTCTGGCATCTGAGTGGAGAGCTCCATGTTTCGTGAAATTCTGAACGCCCTGGCTCACGGATCCACCATCGACAACGCCTTCTCCGAACTGGGGGAGATGCTGGAGCATGGTGTCTGGATGTTTGAGCGTGCCAATGAGGTGCTGCATAGCAAGGTTCCGGCCCAGGCAGTGAGCGAGAGCATCTACGAGCGTGACCGGGCCATCAATGAATTGGAGCGCTCCATCCGCCGCAAGGTATTGCGGTATCTGACGGTCAATCCGGGTTACGACGTGCCGGTTTGCCTGGCCCTGATGAGTGTGGCCAAGGATGCTGAACGCATTGGCGATTATTGCAAGAACGTATTTGAAGTTGGCCAGTTCTATAACGAAGACTTTACCGAAGCACGTTATCGCCAGGCGCTTGATCAGATTGCCGAGGAGACGGTGGTGATCTTCAAGCTGGTTTCGGCCGCCTGTCGGGACTCGGATGAAGGTCCGGCCTCGGAGGCCATAGAGAAAGCCAAGAGTATCCGTGGGCGTTGCGATGAGATCATCATGGGTCTGTTCCGGGATGAAGAGCAGATTCAGGTCCATGAGGCGGTGGCCTATTCCCTGCTGGCCCGTCATTACAAACGAGTCGTGGCCCATTTGGCCAATATCAGTACCGCCTTGCTGGGTCAGTTCGAGGACCTGGATTTCTACAACGACAACGACATTGCCGGTAAGCCCAAGGCGAGTTGATCGAATATGGCCTATCTGGCCTTCGTCACGGTTCTCTGGGCCTTTTCCTTCAGTCTGATCGATGTCTATCTGGCCGGGCAGGTGGACAGTGATTTTGCCGTGCTCAGCCGGGTGGGCCTTGCCCTCCTGCTGTTCCTGCCCCTGACTCGTCTGCGCGGTCTGCCCGCTGGCCTGCTGATGGGGGTTGTCGCGGTGGGCATGATGCAGTTCGGTCTGACCTACCTGTGCCTCTACCGTTCGTTTGCCTATCTCACCGTTCCGGAGATTCTTCTCTTCACGGTGACCACGCCGCTCTATGTGGCACTGGCCGATGATGCCCTGCATCGGCGGTTCGCGCCGATAGGCCTGGCGGCAGCACTATTGGCGGTCGGCGGGGCAGTACTGATCCGTTTCGATGGCATCAGTAGCGATTATCTTCTCGGCTTTGTGCTCATTCAGACCGCGAATCTTGCCTTTGCCCTGGGGCAGGTGGGTTACAAGCATCTGCTTGGCCACTATCACCCCAGTCTGCCCAGTTGGCGATTCTTTGGCCTTTTCTTTCTCGGCGGCACCCTGGTCTCGGCTCCGGCCTTCCTGATTTTCGGTGACGCCAGTCAGTTGCCGGAGACGGGCCTGCAGTGGGGGGTTATTGCCTGGTTGGGCATGGCGGCCTCGGGCCTGGGACTGTTTCTCTGGAATCGGGGCGCTTGTCTGGTGGATGGGGGCACCCTGGCGGTCATGAACAATGTCCTGATTCCCGCCGGTCTGCTGGTCAATATCCTTATCTGGAATCGTGATGCGGACCTGCTGCGCCTGGCACTGGGCAGTGCCGTGATCTTGCTTGGCCTGTGGGTGAATGCCCGCTACTCCCGTTATGCCGTTGTTCGTTGGCGGGGGCGGGAGGTGGGTTCAGGCGGAGGCTGAGGCCGCGCCGACGGTTGAATCGCGAATGAATTCGCTCCTACGGCAGACGAAGCGACGGTAGGAGCGAATTCATTCGCGATTCGGGCTGCGAATGCGGCTCAGGCCCCGGCCCGCCCCCAACGCAGAAGCCGTTCCTGGGCGGCATGGAGGGTCTGGTCGGATTTCCCGAAGCAGAAGCGGACCACCGACTCGCCCTCGTCACCGGAGAAGAAGGCGCTGCCGGGTACGCTTGCCACACCTGCCTGTTCCAGGATCTCCATGGCCGCGGCCTGACTGCTCGACTTGCCCAGTGGCGTGACATCTGCCAGGACATAGTAGGCACCCTCCGGGATTCTTGGGGTGAGTCCGATGTCATTGAGGACCCCGCAGAAATCATCCCGCTTGAGCTGAAAGCCATGGGCCAGGCCCTGATAGTAGTCATCACCCAGAGCCTTGATAGTCTCGGCCACCGCCGCCTGCAGCGGAGACGGTGCGCAGACATAGAAAAGGTCATTGACCAGACCGATGGCCTGAGCCATGTCCCGGGGCGCGGTGAGAAAGCCGATTCGCCAGCCCGTGATGCTGTAGGTCTTGGAATAGCCGGAGATGGTTACCGTTCGGTCCCGAAGCGAGGGCAGGGTGGCCGGGCTGATATGCCGGTGGCCGTCAAATAGGAAATACTCGTAGATCTCATCCGTGATGCAGAGCAGATCGTGGCGCTGGCAGAGCTCGCCGAGCTGCTCCAGTTCCCGACGGTTGAATACCCGGCCAGAAGGGTTGCCCGGGGTATTGAGAACCAGTGCGCGGGCACCCTTTGCCGCTTCTTCCAGGGCAGCCATGTCCAAAGAGAAATCATCCGGCCGCAAACCCACCAGGCGAGTTTCCAGACCGGCCACGCGGGCGGTATTGAGATGGTAGCCGTAATAGGGCTCAATCAGAATGATGGCGTCACCCGGGTTGCACAGGGCCATCACGGTGGTTGCGAAGGCACCGGTGCTGCCGATGGTCACCACAATCTCACCGTCCGGGTCCACATCGAGGCCATTGTGGCGTTGCAGACGATCGGCGAGGGCATGACGTAGCCGTCCGATGCCGTCATAGCGAGTGTAGCGATTGTCCCCGCGCTCAATGGCCGGTGCCACTGCCCCGGCCAGCAGTTCCGGGGGCGGGGTGTCGCAGATCCCCTGGCCCAGATTGACGCCGTCGAGCTCAAGGCAGCGCTGGGTCATGGCTCGAATATCGGATTGCACCAGGCTGGCCACCCGGTCGCTACGCACACGTTCCAGGCCGGTTCGGTCTGTCCGTTCTGCCTTGATCGCCATGCCGTCTTTCTCCTCAGGTCCAGCCGTGGGGGAAACGGATATTGAAGCAGTAGACCTTGGGCTCGGTCATTTCATTGAGAACATAGCCAACACCCTCGCGGCCGATGCCGGAACCCTTGACCCCGCCGAAGGGCGCCGCATCCAGTCGGTAGTCGCTGCTGTCGTTGATCATCACACCGCCGCACTCCAGGGCGTCAGCGATACGGAAGGCGGCATCCACGTCACGTGTAAACACACCGGCATGCAATCCGTAATCCACATTGTTTGCGATCTCGATGGCCTCGTCCTCGTCGCTGAAACGGTGCAGGGAAGTCACGGGCCCGAAAATCTCGTCTTTGACCATGGGGTGGTTGTCCGGCACCTGCTCGAGGACGGTGGGGGCGAAAAAGTTGCCATCGCGCTCATTGCCGACCAGGCAGCGAGCACCATCGGCGATCGCTTGCTCGACGGCAGCTTCGACCCTGTCGGCGGCGGCTTCATCGATGAGGGGGCCCATGTCCATATCCTCGGAGTATTTGTCGCCGTAGCGGATGCCCTTCATGCCTGCGATAAAGCGATCCCGAGCTTCGTCGTAGATCCTTTCATGGAGGAGCAGGCGCTGGACATGAAGGCAATTCTGACCGGCGGCGGCAATGGCCCCGCCGACCACTGCCGGTATGGCCTGTTCCAGATCGGCATCGTCCATGATGAGGGTGGGGGAGTTGCTGCCCAGCTCCATGCCGAATTTCTTCAATCCGGCCCGCTGCATGATGCGTTCCCCGGTCTCCCGGCCGCCGGTGAAGGAGATCATGCGCACCCGGTCGTCGGTGACCAGGGCGTCGCCGGCATCGCGCCCGTAACCGGGAATCACCTGCAGGATACCTTCCTCGATACCCGCCTCATGGAAAGCTTCCAGCAGCTTGATGGCCGAGAGCGGCGTAGCCTCATGGGGTTTGACGATCACCGCATTGCCACCGGCAATCGCCGGGCCCACCTTGTGAGCCACCAGATTCAGCGGGTCATTGAAAGGGGTGATGGCCCCAATCAGGCCCACCGGGATGCGCCGGGAGTAACCGAAGCGGTTTTCACTGCCCGGGCGCTGGTCGAAGGCGATGGTGTTGCCGACGATCCGTCGGGTCTCCTCGGCCGACAGACGCAGGGTCATCACTGCCCGCGCCACCTCGGCCCGGGCTTCATTGATGGTCTTGACCCCTTCCCGGGCAAGGATGTCGGCAAAGGCCTGGCGGTGGCGGTCCACATAGTCGGAGGCATCGTAGAGCACCCGCATGCGTTCATGGACGGGCATCCGGCGGGCCCTGGAGAGGGCGGCATCGGCCCTGTCGATGGCCTGCTGCATGCCGCGGGCGTCATAGCGCTCGATGCGCTCGACCAGACTGCCGTCCTGGGGATCAAGTACATCCATCTGACCGCTGCTGGTGGGTATGGGGCTTGCGCTCATGCCGTCTCTCCTCGCCGTGTCGCTTCTGTGTTCAAAGTGGACCATGGAGCCCATCGGCGTCAATCCGTCGGACAGGAGTGCACAGAAGGGGGTATTCAGCGTTATCATGGCTCATTTACATAACAATCACGGGAGAGAGCTGATGCAGAGGCGGGTGGTCGTGACCGGCATGGGCGTCGTGTCCTGCCTGGGCAATGACCCGGAGACGGTGACTGATTCATTGCGGACTGGTCGCTCCGGAATCCGGTATAACGAGGAATATGAGCGGCTGGGACTGCGCAGTCGGGTATCCGCGCGCCCCGAGATTGAGCTCGCTGAAAGGGTGCCGCGCAAACCCATGCGCTTCATGGGTGATGCGGCTGCCTATTCCTACGTCGCCATGGAAGATGCGGCACGGGCTGCGGGCCTGGACCCGGAGAATCTGTCCGATGAGCGCATTGGCCTGATTACTGGCTCAGGCGGTGGTTCCGTGGGTCATCTGGTCAAGGCGGCGGATAATCTGCGGGAGCGGGGTATTCGCAAGGTGGGCAGTTTTACCGTGCCCAAGGCAATGAGCAGTACCACCTCGGCCTGCCTGGCAACCGCTTTCGGCATAAAGGGCATCAATTACTCCATTTCCTCCGCCTGCGCCACCAGTGCCCACTGCATTGGCAATGCCATGGAGCAAATTCAGTTGGGCAAGCAGGATGTGGTGTTTGCCGGCGGCGGCGAGGATGAGCACTGGAGCATGAGCATGATGTTCGACGGCATGGGTGCGCTGTCCTCCAAATACAATGACACCCCGGAGAAGGCCTCGCGGCCTTATGACCGGGACCGTGACGGCTTCGTGATTGCCGGTGGTGGCGGAATCCTGGTTCTGGAGGAACTGGAACATGCGCTGGCGCGGAATGCGCCCATTCTGGCGGAGCTGGTCGGCTACGGGGCGACCTCCGACGGGGCCGACATGGTGGCGCCCAGCGGCGAGGGCGCGGTTCGCTGCATGCGTCAGGCTTTGGCCACCGTGGATGGCGGGATCGACTACGTCAACGCCCACGGCACCAGCACGCCGCGGGGGGATATCACCGAGCTGGAGGCAATGGCCGAGGTCTTCGGCGACGACATGCCGCCAGTGGCCTCAACCAAGTCCCTGACCGGGCATTCCCTGGGGGCGGCCGGGGCCCATGAGGCCATTTTCTCGTTGCTCATGATGCAGAACGATTTCATTGCCGCCAGCGCCAATATCGAGAACCTGGACCCGGAGGCCGATGGCCGTCCGGTGGTGACCAAACGCATGGACAATCAGCGCCTGGATCGGGTGATGTCCAACAGTTTCGGGTTCGGCGGCACCAACGCCACCCTGGTGTTCCAGCGCTATACGGGGTGACAGCGACAAGACCGGCGCCGGGACCGCCGGGAAGGAGGCCAATATGGAACGGCAATTCGGCAAACTGCGACTGGAGTTGATGCAGGGTGACATCACTCGACAGTCGGATCTGGATGCGGTGGTGAATGCCGCCAATGCCCAGCTCACAACCGGGGGCGGGGTAGCGGGTGCCATCCACCGTGCCGCCGGGCCCGAACTGGACCAGGCTTGCCGACCCCTGGCGCCGATCGAACCGGGCCAGGCGGTGAGCACGGATGCCTTCGGCTTACCCAATCAGCGGCTTATCCACTGTCTGGGGCCTGTTTACGGTGTGGACGAACCCTCGGATCAACTGCTTGCGGCCTGTTACCGCAATGCCTTGAAAGAGGCGGGTCAGCACCAGTTAGGCAGTGTGGGCTTCCCGGCTATTTCCACGGGTGCCTTCGGCTATCCTGTCCGCGAGGCAGCCGGGATCGCCTTGCAAACGGTAGTTTCCGAAGGCTCGGTGATCGAGGGGCTCACCCTGATCCGGTTTGTCCTGTTTTCCAATGAGGATCTGGCGGTTCACGAGGAAATACTGGTCAGGATGGCCTGATTCCATGAGGGCCTGAAGCAAGGGAGGCGCTGTGTCGTTCCAGGATCTGCTGCCCGGCTGGCCCGTGATCGCGGGCCTGCTCTCCGTGGCCTTGGCCTTGGTCGCCTCCGGGCACGCGATTCTGAACAAGAGCGACCATCGGGCGACGGTAGGCTGGGTGGGCGTGATCTGGCTGGCACCGGTGTTGGGGTCGCTGCTTTACCTGCTGTTTGGGATCAACCGGATTCGTCGCCGCGCCAGCAGCCTGCGTGAGCCACTCAACCGCGTTCAGGGGGAATCCGATCTCGGGGCCTATAGCCCAGAGGCCCTGGAGTCCTTTGTTCCCGAAGCTTTGCAATCCCTGTCACGGCTTTCCAGTCAGGTGGCCCTGCAACCACTGTTGGGCGGCAACGCCGTTTCAGCTTTGGTGGATGGTGATAAAGCCTATCCGGCCATGCTGGCGGCGATCGAAGGGGCTCAACACAGCATCGGCTTGAGTACCTATATCTTCAACCGGGATCGGGTTGGGCGGCGTTTCGTTGATGCGCTGGCACGCGCCGTGAATCGGGGCGTGGAGGTTCGGGTACTGGTTGATGCGGTGGGGCTACGGTACTCCTTGCCCACCATTGAGGGCTTGCTGCGCCGGGAGAGAATCCCCTTTGCCCGATTCATGCCGCCGCGCTGGCCCTGGACCCTTCCCTTCGTCAATTTGCGCAATCACCGCAAGTTGTTGGTGGTAGATGGCACCAAGGGCTTTGTCGGTGGCATGAATATCGCCGAGGGCAACTGCGTCGCCGAGAATCCCGCTCATCCGGTCAGGGATCTTCATTTTCGCGTAGAAGGCCCACTGGTCAGCGAGCTTCAGGCTGTATTCGTAGAGGACTGGCAGTTTTCCAGTGGCGAATCCCTCTCTGGCCCTGACTGGTTCCCGGCGCCGGAAACACCGGGAGCCGTCCTTGGACGGGTCATTGCGGATGGTCCGGATGAGCGTTATGACACGATTCGTCAGGTCATGCTCGGCGCTGTCTCTCTCGCCCGCTTCCATATTCGCATTAAGACGCCGTACTTTCTACCGGACAAAAGCCTGGCCGACAGTCTGATTACGGCCGCTCTGCGTGGCGTCATTGTTGATGTCATCGTGCCGGAGCAGAACAACCTGCCTTTTGTTGACTGGGCGATGCAGGCCCAGATTGCTCCCTTGCTCCGACGGGGGGTGCGTATCTCCCGGGCACCGGGCGTGTTCGATCATTCCAAATTGATGACTGTGGATGGACAATGGGCCTTCGTGGGATCCGCGAACTGGGACCCGCGCAGCTTGTCACTCAACTTTGAGTGCAATCTTGAGTGCTATGACGCCTGGACAACCAGCGAGCTGGAACGGTTTTTCGATCACCGACTGTGGACGGCGCGGTCGATTGAGGCACAGGCGCTGCAGACCTTGCCCTGGCTTAAACGATTGCGTAACGGCCTTGCTCGCTTGCTGACACCTTATATGTAGGCGTGGTGCCTGGACTTACAGTGTCGCCAATTTACGGGGCTGACGGCCATGAGCTTGAATATCGATGCCTTGCCGATCCCGGGCACAGCCGGCCTGCTTGGGCTTTGTCGTTGTCCGGGCGCCGGTCTGGGCCCTGCAATCGGACTGGACAAGGGGCAGGGCCTGGCCCAGGATCTGGCCGCCATCGTCAATTGGGGAGGGCAGGGTATCCTCACTCTGAATGAGAGCGCGGAGTTGCGCTGGCTTGGCCTTGATACGCTGCGCGAGCGCACGCATGTCGCGGGTCTGGACTGGTGGCATGCGCCGATTCCCGATTTTTGTGCCCCTGGACGAGCCTTCGAGGACGCCTGGGAGACGGTGGGGCCTGCGGTGGTCAAGCGCTTGATGGGCGGCGACAGGATTGTGATTCATTGTCTGGCAGGGCTGGGCCGCACCGGCACAATTGCAGCCAGGCTTCTGATTGAGCAGGGCATGGAACCCGACAATGCCATTGCACGCGTGCGCCAGGCGCGGCCCGGCGCCATTCAGAGCCCCGAACAGCTTGAGTACATCCGGAATCGGGTCTGGAGGTGAATTGACTGGAACTGTCCCGCCCCCGGGGCAGTCACAAGGCAAGATTTGCAGATTTGGTTCGATTTCGAACCGTCTCCCGGCCAGGATCAAACAGGAAGCTCCAAGGTAATGAATAAAAAGAAAATTTCGATTATCGGCGTGATTCTTCTGGTGGCTCTGGCCGTCTGGTGGCTGGGCCGCGGTGACGATGCCGGACCGGGCGGCCCTGGCGGTTGGGGGCGGGATTCCGGTGAGCAGGCAGTTGCGGTGGAGGTCGCTGAGGTGGCTTTTCGGGATATTCGGGATATTGCCCAGTACACCGGGACCCTGCAGGCGCGGCACCGCTTTCAGCTCGCACCCAAAGTGGGTGGGCGCCTCCGTGAGCTGGCGGTCGATATTGGCGATGAAGTAGAGCAAGGGCAGGTCATTGCCCGGCTTGATGATGAAGAGTTCGGTCAGGAAGCGGCGGAAGCCCGGGCCGCCATGGAAGTGGCCCGTGCCCAGTTGGAAGATGCCCGCGCCCGGCGAACCGTGCAGGAGCGCGAATACCAGCGTCTTGCCGACCTGCGTGAGCAGGGTCTGGCTTCCGAATCCGAGTATGACCTGGCCCAGTCGGAATTTGAGGCGGCCACGGCCAATGTCACCGTCAGTCATGCCCAGTTGGCTCAGCGTGAAGCCGCCCTGCGTCGGGCCGAGCTGCGTCAGTCCTATGCCACCGTACGGGCGGAGTGGAATGGCGGCGCTGATGGCACCCGGGTGGTCGGGGAACGCTTTGTGGACGAAGGGTCCAATATTGCCGCCAACGAGGCCATCATCTCCGTGCTGGACATCAGCTCCCTGCGGGCCGTCACGTCCATCGTCGACCGGGATTTTGCCCGCCTGCGCACCGGGCAACAGGTGGAAATCCGTAGTGACGCCTGGCCTGGCGAGATTTTCGAGGGCCAGGTATCGCGGATAGCGCCCCAGTTGAGAGAGGACACCCGGCAGGCGCGCGTGGAAATTGAAGTGCCCAACGAGGACGGACGCCTCAGCCCTGGGTTCTTTGTCAATCTCAGCATTAACGTTGAAGAAATCAGTGACGCCCGTGTCGTGCCTCGCGATGCGCTGACCCGACATTCGGGAGAGCGGGGTGTGTTCCTGGTCGAGTCGCCCGAGGACGCAGAAGAGGACTCACGGCCGCGGGCCCGGTTTGTGCCCGTAAGCGTGGGCGTCAGGACCGATGACTATGCCCAGATTCTGTCTCCGGAAATCGAAGGCAGGGTGGTTACCCTTGGTCAGCATCGTCTCGGAGACGGGACACCCCTCCGCCTCACCAACGGTGAATAAACAGCCTTCCGGCAACTCGACACAGGGATAAACGACAAGCCATGAAGATTGCCAATTTCACCGTCCGGCGCCCGGTACTGACCACCATGGCCGTGCTTATCGCGGTCCTGATCGGTCTGTTCTCCTTGAGCCGATTGCCCATCGACCTGATGCCGGATGTCACCTTCCCGACATTGACGGTAGTGACTACTTACGAGAACGCCGCTCCGGAAGAGGTCGAGGAGACCATTACGCGCCGGGTGGAAGAGGCGGTCGCCACCGTGGCCGGTATTGAAGAGCTGACGTCCACTTCCCAGGAAGGCAGCAGCAATGTGCGTATCACCTTTGAGTGGGGCACGGACCTGGACGTGGCGGCCAACGATATCCGTGACCGGCTCGATCGTATTGGCAATGCCTTGCCGGATGAAGCCAATCGACCCCAGCTCAGAAAGTTTGATCCGGCGAGTTTCCCCATTCTGATCTATGGCCTGGCCAGTGATCTTGATCCCATTGCCCTGCGAAGCCTGATTGACGAGGAGATCAGCTACCGGATTGAACGGATCCCCGGTGTTGCCGCACTGGATGTCTGGGGCGGACTGGAAAGGCAGATCCAGATTCGGGTTGATCCGGATCGCTTGCAGGCACTGGACTTGCCCCTAAGCGAAGTTCGCAGCCGCCTCCAGGAAGCGAATATCACCGTCCCGGCAGGGGAGGTGGAGCGGGGCCGCCTGGACGTGGCGGTGCGCACGCCCGGCAAGTTTGATTCCCTGGAGGAAATCGAGGATCTGGTGGTGGCCCGACGGGATGGGGGGCAGGTCAGGCTTCGCCAGATTGCCGATGTAGAGGACTCTCATGAGCGGATCACCCGGATCATCCGCATCAATGAAGAGCCTGGGGTCCGGGTTGCGATACGCAAACAGGCCGGAAGCAACACCGTCGATGTGGCAGAGCGGGCCAACGCGGAGATGCGTCGGATCGCCCGGGACTATCCTCAGCTGGAAATTGTCCCAGTCATTGATCAATCCGAGTACATTCAGAACTCCATCGACAATCTCACCACTACCATTCTGTATGGTGGTGCCCTGGCGATTCTCGTCCTGTTGGGCTTTCTGCGAAATATCCGGGGTACCCTGGTGGTGGCGATCGCCATCCCTACTTCCCTGATTGCCACGTTCTCCCTGGTCTTCTTCGGTGGCTTCACACTGAACCTGATGACCCTGGGCGGCCTTGCCCTGGGCGTTGGCCTGATGGTGGATAACGCCATTGTGGTCCTGGAGAACATCTCCCGTGTCCGCAAGGAGGAGGCCGATGACCGCACCAGTGCCGCCATTCAGGGGACCTCCCAGGTAGGCCCGGCAATCATAGCCAGTACGCTGACAACCCTGGTGATATTCGCACCCCTGGTCTTCGCCCAGGGGATCAGCGGTGAGATGTTCAGTCAGTTGGCCTATACGGTCAGTTTTGCCTTGATCTGCTCTCTGCTGGTGGCATTGACCCTGGTGCCCATGATGGCGTCCAGAATCCTGAAGGATGAGACGACTGTCGCGAACACCAAGGGTCACCCGTTGCGCCGTACGGCCGATGCGCTTGGCAGGGGGCTGGAGGGGCTGGAGAACGCCTACCAGTCATTGTTGCGACTGATCCTGCGCCATCGCCCCATGGCCTTGAGCGTCACCGCGTTGATCTTCTTTCTGTCCCTGATGCTGCTGCCCCGGATCGGGGCCGAATTCATGCCTGAGGCGGATGAAAGTGAAGTTCGTATCAATGTGGAAATGGAGCCCGGCACCCGCCTGGAACTGCTGGATGAAGTCATGCGCAAGGTGGAAGAGATTGTCGTTCCCGAGGTGCCCGAGATCGAGTCCAGTTATACCCGTCTGGGTGCGGGAGGCTGGCGTGGCAGGGGCCACACCGGGGAGCTGCGTCTTAGCCTTGTGGGTGTCCGTGAGCGGGATCGGAGTAGCGCGCAGATTGCTGCCGACCTGCGCCCATTGCTCCAGGACATTCCCGGAACCGTAATCCGCACCCGTGCCGGCCAGGGCCTTTTCCTGCTGCGCATGGGGACGGGTGGTGGTACCGGTGAGCCCCTGGAAATCGAGATCCGCGGCTTCGAACTGGACCGCCTGGAGGCACTGGCTGAAGATGTCGATGAGCGCATTTCAAATATCGAAGGCATTACCGATACCCGCCGCAGCCGGGAAGAGGGTATACCGCAGGAGCTGATCCGGGTAAACCGATCTCGGGCTGCGGACCTTGGCGTCTCCATGCAGCAGGCGGCCAGGACGCTCGAAGCGGCCATTGGCGGTGTACGTGCCGGGCAGTTTACGGATCAAGGGCGTGAATACGACATGCTCTTGCGGCTGCGAGACTCCGAAAGGTTGACCCAGGCCCAGATTCTGAATCTGACGGTGCCCAACGAGGCCGGTGAACAGATTGCCATGCGCAATCTGGTGGATATCACCGATGGTATTGGCCCGCAGCAGATTGACCGCAAGAACCAGCAACGGCTGAACGTGATCTACGCCAACATCAGTGGTCGGGATCTGGGTTCGGTCGCCAGTGACGTGCAGGAGGCCCTTCGCGATATCCCCATGCCGGAGGGCTATGAGGCCATGGTCTCCGGTGAATTCGAGGAACAGCAGGAGGCGTTTTCTGAACTGGGACTGGCAATGATCATGGCGATCATTCTGGTCTACATGGTGCTGGCCTCGCTGTATGAATCCCTGAGGGATCCCTTTATCGTGATGTTTACCGTGCCCCTGTCAATTATCGGGGTCAGTGTCATGCTTTACCTCACCGGGACGACCTTCAATCTCCAATCCCTTATCGGGATGATCATGCTGGTGGGTATTGTGGTCAATAATTCCATTCTGATTGTGGATCAGACCGCACGTCTGCAACGGGGTGATGGGATGCGCCTGAACCCGGCCATCGTGGAAGCGGGCCGACGGCGTCTGCGGCCTGTACTCATGACCACGCTGACCACTACCTTTGCCATGCTGCCGCTGGCGCTGGGAATTGGTGAGGGTGCCGAGCAGCAGGCTCCCATGGCAAGGGCGGTCATCGGTGGTCTGCTATCAGCCAGCTTTGTGACCTTGTTGGTGATTCCGGTCATCTACAGCCTTTTCCATCGCAAGGATGATGAGCGCCTGAGCAACGAGGCCATCGCGCCCTCCTGATTCTGAGATCCATGCCCGGATCTCGGTGGCCGCTCCCCCGCTTCCGGGGCGAGCGGCTTTTTTATGCCGGTGACGGTTTTCCGTCGCCTGGCAAGGGCTTGCCGTTCGCGCCAAGAGAAATCGTCAAAAGACCTTTATTTCATAGGGTTACGATTCTGGCACATTGCTTGCTTCTTAATTTTGACAAAGTCACGACAGAGACCAGCCCGCCACTGGGAGCAAGCAATAATGAA
>NZ_JAYGII010000027.1:0-32140 GCF_034931365.1 Natronospira elongata | reverse complement strand
TTAAATCGCGAATGAATTCGCTCCCACGGCAGCTGGCCCCCTGCGCCGCCCTCCCGCTTGTCCCTTGCCCCCCGAAACAGGCTAAACTCCCTGCCTATGGACTTTCTCAAGGTACTTCAGCGGCTCAGCGAGGCCCTGTCCCGGGACGGCATCCACTATGCGCTGATCGGTGGTTTCGCCCTGGCCATGCGCGGCGTCCAGCGCGCCACCGCGGACCTGGATTTCCTCCTGCTGCTGCAGGACCTTGAGCGGGCCCACGCCATCCTCACGGCATTGGGTTATCAACGGATCTTTCACTCCGAGAATGTCTCCCACTACCGGGCGGAGACCGACGAATTCGGCCGCATCGATATCCTGCACGCCTTCCGTGGGCCTTCTCTTTCCATGCTGGAGCGAGCGGAACGCATGGAAGCCGGCCCCGGCTTGAGCATCCCGGTGTTGCAGACAGAAGACCTCATCGGTCTCAAGATCCAGGCCGCGGCCAATGACCCGAACCGGGCGGACGAGGACTGGCTCGACATCCGCCTGCTGCTCCAGGCAGCCAAACACCAGGGCAGGGCACCGGACTGGGAACTGATTGCCGATTATCTCGCCCTATTCAACAAGCAGGACCAGCTCAAGATACTGGAGGCATGGCATGGCCAGGCTGACTGAAGAAGAACGCCGCCAACTCCGCGAAGCCGCCGAGCGGCCAGTGGAACAGCCGCCGCAAGACGAGGACGAGCGCTTCGTCGCCCCCAGCCCCGAAGCTCGCCTACGCTACATCCGCTTCGCCACCCAGGCGGCCCGCTTCCACCGCCCAGCCCCCTTCCGCCCCATGCGCGGCAACAACTGGAAGCTCTAATAGCCCCCCTCCTGTGGGAGAGGCTTCAGCCTCGACTTCCCAGAGCAGCCATCGAAACCCCCACCCCCTTGCCAGCCAGGCACAGCCCGGCCGGAGGCGCGGATTCATCCGCGATCCCGGGCAACTTGACACCGAAAGTGGCGGAATCGACAAGCGCCCCCGAGAGTAAAAAAAGCCCTGAAAAGGGCTTTTTGCGTATGCGATTCATTCAAGCCTGATTTAGGAAGCTAGGCTGAGAGACGCTCCTCCAGGCGGCGAACCGCGTGATTGAGCAATGATCGGGTTGCCGGCTCTAGCCGTTAACACCTCCGCGCCTCAGCGCCTCCGGCGGCAAGAGGGAGTGCCCCTCGAAGGCACAGTCACCAAAATCCACCCCCAAAGCCATCAACAAGGTCCTCCCCCTTGCGAGCTCCGCTCGGAAGGGGGAGACAGAGGGGGATCCCCCAGCCCCCAGCACTCAGCACTCAGAACTCAGAACTCCCCACCCCTAACCCCTAACCCCTAACCCCCTCACTCTTTCCCTCACCCAATGCCCCCTTCTCCCCAAACCCGGCAAAATCCCGCCAAACCCCTGTAAACCCGCCAAAAACCACCCCCGTCAAGCCCTACCCACAAGCCGAAACATTGCCTATACTCACCAAGCTCGTCAGCCGTGGGGGGACTGACGGATCCGAACATAAATTTCATAGAACATGGACACACTGACAGGACGTCAGGGGGAGCAAGACTCATGACAGCACCCATCCGCAAGGCCGTCTTTCCCGTAGCCGGCCTCGGCACCCGTTTTCTGCCCGCCACCACAGCCAGCCCCAAGAGACTGCTACTGCTGACCAATGGCACCGGCTAAGACTGGATTCTCACCCGGCGACATGGCATTGTCGTCCGATTTGCCCGATCCGCTTCAGTCGTCGGATAGAGCGGCCTAGCGGAAGAGAATGGAATCCACTTCAGCTTGATTTAGGGGATAAACCGCAATGTGTGGAATTGTTGCAGCCGTCGCCCAACGCAACGTGATGCCGGTACTGATTGAAGGCCTCCGCCGCCTGGAATACCGGGGTTATGACTCCGCCGGCATTGCCGCGATGAACGGCAGCGGCGAGATCCAGCGTACCCGGGCCGTGGGCAAGGTGGAAAACCTGGTCGAGGCTCTAAACGGTCAGCCCCACGAGGGCCTGTCCGGCATCGCTCATACCCGCTGGGCCACCCACGGCGTGCCGGCCGAGCACAATGCCCATCCCCATTGCTCCCGGGATGAGCTGGCGATCGTCCACAACGGCATCATCGAAAACCACCAGGCCCTGCGCGCCGAGCTGATCGAGGCCGGCTACCACTTCGACTCCGAGACCGACACCGAGGTCATCGCCCACGCCATCCACCACAAGATGGCCCAATGCGGCGACCTGCTCGAAGCCGTGCGCGAGACCGTCAATCGCCTGGAAGGCGCCTTCGCCCTGGTGGTCATGGACCGCCGCGATCCGGAGCGTCTGATCACCGCCCGCCAGGGCTGCCCCGTGGTGCTTGGCCTTGGCATCGGTGAACATTTCATCGCCTCGGACGTGGCCGCCCTTTTGCCCGTCACCCGCCGCTTCATTTTCCTGGAAGAGGGCGATGTGGCCGAAATCCGCCGTGAAACCCTCAAGATCTTCGATCTTGACGGCAACACCGTCGAGCGCCCCGAAAAGGAAAGCCAGCTCTCCGCCGACGCGGTTGAGCGCGGCGACTACCGCCACTACATGCTCAAGGAAATCCACGAGCAGCCCCGGGCCGTGGCCGACACCCTGGCCGAGCGCCTGACCGAGGACCGCCTCCTCGCCGCCGCCTTCGGCCCCAAGGCCGAAGCGGCCTTTGAAAATATCAAAGGCGTGCACATCATCGCCTGCGGCACCAGCTACCACGCCGGCCTGATCGCCCGTTACCAGATCGAGCAGCTCGCCAACGTCCCGGTCAGCGTCGAGATCGCCAGCGAATATCGCTACCGCAACCCGGTGGTCCCCAAGGATCACCTCTTTGTCTGCATCTCCCAGTCCGGCGAGACTGCCGACACCCTGGCGGCACTTCGCATGGCCAAGGAACGCGGCTACCGCGAGACCCTGGCCATCTGCAATGTCCCGGAAAGCTCCCTGGTGCGGGAGGCCGGCCTCACCCTCATGACCCGCGCCGGCCCCGAGATCGGTGTCGCCTCCACCAAGGCCTTCACCACCCAGCTGGCCGCCCTCGCCATGCTCGCCCTGGCCCTCGGCAAGGCCCGCGAGCAGATCAGCCCGGAACAAGAGGCCGAGTTGGTCCGCGATCTCCGCCAGCTCCCGGCCCAGATCGAGGCCGCCCTGGACCTGGACGCGCCCCTGAAACGTCTGGCCGAGCTCCTGGTGGACAACCGCCATGCCCTGTTCCTGGGCCGGGGCGCGCAGTACCCGGTGGCCATGGAAGGGGCCCTCAAGCTCAAGGAAATCTCCTACATCCACGCCGAGGCCTACGCCGCCGGCGAGCTCAAGCACGGCCCCCTGGCCCTGGTGGACGAGCACATGCCCATCATCGCCCTGGTCCCGGACGACGAGCTCAGCGAGAAGGTCCGCTCCAACCTGGAAGAAGTCCGCGCACGCGGCGGGCGCCTGATCATCTTCGCCGCCGAGGACACCGGCTTCGAGGCCGACGAGCACAGCCACGTCATGATCCTGCCGCGCGGTGTCAGCAAGCTGACCCGCCCGGCGCTCTACACCATCCCCCTGCAGCTCCTGTCCTACCACGTGGCGGTCCTGCGGGGGACGGACGTGGACAAGCCAAGAAATCTGGCCAAATCGGTCACGGTGGAGTAGGAAACAGCGACCTTGTTTGTCGCGGGCATGTAGGACAATGCTGAAAAGGTCGCCAAACGGGCCGCCCCGCGTTATCAGCCGGGTATCGATCCCGTAAACTGGCGAATTGCCCTGCGGGGCACTGACAGGTCTTCGGTCCCACACAGGAGGGTGCGGCCGCCCTTGAACCACCACGGACAGGCAAAGCGATAAGAACATGACTGAGAAGCTAAGAATTCTGACTGTCTTCGGTACACGCCCGGAGGCCATCAAGATGGCACCACTGGTCAAGGCCCTGGAACAGGAAGCCGCGATTGACTCGCGGGTCTGTGTAACCGGCCAGCACCGGGAAATGCTCTATCAAGTCCTGGATCTGTTCGACATCAAGCCGGATCACGATCTGGACGTCATGCGAAAGCAGCAGGACCTGACAGACATCACCGCGGGGGTGCTGACCGGGCTCCGTAATGTGCTGAATGAAGAGCAGCCCGACCGCGTCCTGGTCCACGGCGATACCACCACCACGCTCGCAGGCAGCCTGGCCGCCTACTACGCCAAAGTGCCCGTCGGCCATGTTGAGGCCGGCCTGCGCACAGGCAACATTTACTCGCCCTGGCCGGAAGAGCTCAACCGCAAGCTTACCGGCGGCATCGCCGATCTGCATTTTGCCCCCACCGACCGGGCCCGGGAATCCCTCCTGGCCGAAGGAGTGGAGCGCAATGACATCGTGGTGACCGGCAACACGGTGATCGACGCCCTGCTGGATGTCGCCCGCCGAATCGAGGAAGACCGGTCCCTGCACCAGGACCTGGCCAGCCGCTTCCCCTTCCTGGATCCCGACAAGCGTCTGATCCTGGTCACCGGCCACCGCCGGGAGAGCTTTGGCGAGGGCTTCCGCCGGATCTGCCAGGCCCTGGCTGACCTGGCCGAACGCGATGATGTGCAGATCGTCTATCCGGTCCACCTCAACCCGAATGTGCAAAAACCGGTGCGGGAAACCCTCTCGGACCGGCATAATGTCCACCTGATCGATCCGCAGGACTACCTGCCCTTCGTGTTTCTGATGACCCGCGCCCACCTGATCATCACCGATTCCGGTGGCGTCCAGGAAGAAGCCCCCTCGCTGGGCAAGCCGGTGCTGGTCATGCGGGACAACACCGAGCGCCCCGAAGCGCTCGAGGCCGGCACCGTGCACCTGGTAGGCACGGACCGGGCACGGATCGTGGAATCCGCCAGTCAGCTGCTGGACAGCGACGAGGCCTATCAGAAAATGAGTCACGCCCACAATCCCTACGGGGATGGTGTGGCCTGTCCGAGAATCATTCAGGGAGTATTGACGCGCCATGGCAACTGAACGGGAAATTGAACGCGTATCTGTAGTTGGTTTGGGTTACATTGGCCTGCCCACGGCCGCCGTCATCGCCTCGCGAGGGGTGGAGGTTATCGGCGTGGATGTCAT
Source organism: Natronospira elongata (assembly GCF_034931365.1). Taxonomy (NCBI): domain Bacteria; kingdom Pseudomonadati; phylum Pseudomonadota; class Gammaproteobacteria; order Natronospirales; family Natronospiraceae; genus Natronospira; species Natronospira elongata. The sequence continues at coordinate 27,045 of NZ_JAYGII010000027.1, read as the reverse complement.
CCAGGCCGTGGTGGATACCATCAACAAGGGCGAGATCCATATCGTCGAGCCGGATCTGGATATCGCCGTGCGCAGTGCGGTCACCGACGGCAAGCTCACCGCCTATACCGAGCCCCAGCCGGCCGATGCCTTCATGATCGCGGTTCCCACCCCCTTCAAGGAGGGCCACCAGCCGGATCTTTCCTACATCGAGGCGGCCGCCCGCAATGTGGCCAAGGTCTTGAAGCCCGGCAATACCGTCATCCTGGAATCCACCTCCCCGGTGGGCGCCACCGAACAGATGTGCCAATGGCTGGCCGAGGAACGTCCGGACTTGAGCTTCCCGCACACCGATGGCGAGCAGTCCGATATCCGTATCGCTCACTGCCCCGAGCGCGTCCTGCCCGGCCAGGTTCTTCGAGAGCTTGTCGACAACGACCGCGTCATCGGCGGCATGACCGACGCCTGCGCCGAGGCCGCCAGCGCGGTCTACGCCACCTTCGTGCAGGGCGAACTGGTCCGCACGGATGTGCGCACTGCCGAGATGTGCAAGCTGGTGGAAAACAGCTTCCGCGACGTCAACATTGCCTTTGCCAATGAGCTCTCCGTGATTTGCGCCCGCCACGGCATCAACGTCTGGGAGCTGATTGAGCTTGCCAACCGCCATCCCCGGGTCAATATCCTGCAGCCCGGCACCGGCGTCGGCGGTCACTGCATCGCCGTCGATCCCTGGTTCATCGTTTCCCAGGACCCGAAAAGCTCGCGCCTTATCCGGACCGCCCGGGAGGTCAACGAATACAAGCCCGAATGGTGCGTCAAGCGCATCAAGGACAAGCTCAACGGCGCCAGGCAGCCCGTCATCGCCTGCCTGGGCCTGGCGTTCAAGCCCAATGTGGACGATTTCCGCGAAAGCCCCGCGCTCCGTGTCGTCGAATCCTTGGCGAAGGAAAGCGTAGCAAAAATCCTTGTTGTAGAGCCGCATGCAAACTCATTGCCCGCTCCCCTTTGCGATCTAGCGAATGTGGAGCTCGTCGATATGGATGCTGCATTAGAAAGTGCAGATGTAACCGCGGTCCTGGTTCGTCATGACGCGCTAGCACATCATCTGGAAGGGAGGCGCCTGGAAGTGGGGCGGTTTCTTGATTTTGTAAATATCTTTCAATGATGGTGCGCTGTAAGGCTTACGGAATTGTGCTGTCCCATGGGAGGTAGTCGTGCCTTTCAGGCGAAGGCCGGAAAAATATTCACTGTATATTTGGCCTTATTTTAAGGGCTACGAATGTGCCTTCGGGGCTGCATCAACTGAGGCGGTTAAAGGATGTCTGTAAAGTCGATTGCTCTATTCTATGGTCATGTTGCAAGTAATGTAGGCGATATAGCGATCAATGCTGGTCAAGTTGAGCTTCTAAAGAGAAAATACCCCGGTGCCAAGCTTACCGTAGTCCTTCTTGATTCCGAAGAAAGTCAATATCTCAGGCTGGCTAAACAGTCCTTTGGTCAGCTTGAAAATATTGATTTTGTTCATTTTAGATCATTCTCTGTCGATGCAGAATCCTATGTAACTGATCCATCCCGTATTTTGCGCGAGTGCGGTGTCGCTGAAGTAGATCTGATCGTGCTTCCCTCATCAGAGCATTTTTTCGCATACCATAAGCCTGAGAACTACAAAAGCATATTCTGGCGCGCAATTCCCGCATTGGCGGCGTATTCGAAAGGAATTCCAGCCATCTTGCTGCCCTCTACTTTTGGGCCTTTTGAGGAGGATTTGGCCAAGGAGTTGATCGCAAGCTTGCTGCAGATACTCACGTCCTATGGCGTTAGAGATGAAGCGTCGAGGAAACTAATTGAGCAAACCTTTGGTCATCGCATTCCGCTTAGCTGCCTCGATCCGGCATTCTTCTTGACGGCGCCTAAGATCGACAAAGTCGACCGCAATAAGATTGCGCTCCCGATGAGGTGGGAAGGGTGGGGGATTAGGCTGTCAAAAGAAGAGAAAGAAAGTTTCCAAGGCTATAAGGCCGAGGCTGGTCTAGCAGCATCAAAGGCGTATCAGTTTGCCCATTCGTATGCAGTGCGCCATCTTGAGGCGAATCCAGCGAATAGCGTGCTTATTCCCGTGCAGACGGACGCAGATCGGAAATTGGCTGAAGAGTTAGCTTCAACGCTAGCTGAAGTGTACGGCGAGGATAGAGTTCTGCTGCAGCGTCCAGAGTCTGTTCCGGAGTATCTTGCGATGCTTGGCAGAGTTCGCTACGTAGTCACATCAAGGTTTCACGCCGCAATTCTATCTATGATTTCCGGAACGCCTGCCTATGGAGTTTACTTTGAATCTCACGGGCACAAAATCCCAGGTCTATTCTCCCAGCTGCAGATTGAGAATCGAGGTCTGTCTTTAGATAAAGTAAGTGTCGCTGACGCAGTAGAGAAGATCTATCGTTCTGCCTCGAAGGTTGAGAGGGTTAGTGACTCTACTGCAGAGAGGATTAGAACGTTAAAAGAGTCCACGTTGGATCATTATGGGGCGGAGGGTGCGCAGCCTCTGTCGGCGCATGACTATATCAGTTTTAGTCGACATTTCGGGCAGCTTGCGAAATCTCTTGCTGACGCCGCGCACGCGGCGAACGCAAAGAATCGAGCAGCCAGAGCAGATCGGAAGGTCGAATCATTGGCCAAGAATGCTAAAGAGAGAGAAAGCCGCCTGAAGGAAGACCTTGCTAAGCAAAAGAACGCCGCTAAAGATGAACGAGCTAACTCGAAAGCAGAGGTGCGCGATCTCAAATTGAAATTCCGTAAGGCTAAGTCCGAGGTGGAGCGTCTTCAAAGCGTTATAGATCATGGGGTTGAACAGAGGAAAGGGATTTTGGAAGCCTTTCGTGAGGCTACAAGAGAAGAGCTAAAGCGCGTTGAAGGTCAGATGCGAAGAAAGCTGCAAGTAAAGAATGAAGAGAGTGCCAGTTTGCTGGCGCTCATGCAGGAAAGAGATCGGAAGATCGAAAGTCTACGCGACGAATGTGAGCGTTTAAAGCAAAGTGTAAGCTCTGCCCGCGAAGGTCGTGAGGTCGAGAAAGTCAAGACGTTTCATCTTAAGGAGAATTTAGATCAGGAGAAGGCTGCTCGAGAGGCGCTGGAAAAGGAGCGGGTTGACCTTTCGCGAGAGATCACGCGGTTGCAGCAAGAAGTTGCGAAGTATGTTTCAGCTAAAGAAGAGTTGGTAAGCATACTTAAGACACGGGAAGATAAGGTTGCCACTTTGCACTCATCAAGCCAGAAGCTGATGATTGATCTAGATCGAGCGCGGGCCAGGATTGAAGATCTTGAGCGTGAAATTGATGACGTTAAAGAACAATTGAAAGCTGAGCGCAAGAATCGCACTGAGGCTGAGTCGGAGAGAGCGTATCTACAAAAGGAAGTGTTCAGCCTCCGTGAGCGGAACGAGCGCATTGTATATGAGCTTGATCGGCAGAAGGAGCTCGCTCAATCGATGGAAGAGGGCTGGCGGCGAAAATTCGACTCTCTTGTGTTGGAGAGGGGCGCATTGCAACAAGCAAATATGGTCTCGACGATCTACCGAGGTGCCTTGAGTCGAAAAATTGAGGAGATGGAAATTGAAATGAAGGGCAAGGAGAGGGAGATGAGTATCGCTGAGCAGGAAGTGCTATCGTTGAAGCGTGAGCTTGAGGTGATGCGAAGAAAGCTGGCCGAGAGGTCGATTTTCTCAGCGGCTCAACAAAGACGCCTTAACCTACTAGTCGAATCTAAGCGCTACCGGATTGGCGCAGAGATAGCCAACTCTGCCAAGTCCCCGATAAATGTCTTCCGTCTGCCCTATCGACTTTTGAGCATTGCACGATTAAACCGCGCCGAGTGTGTGGGCGCAGAGGCTCAGAGCGAGTTGCTAGAGCAGCCATTCTTGGGCCCGCCAGCGTGGAAGCGACTAACCGTGGGGGATGTCCTGCATGGTATCTCGACTACCAGCCAGGGACAATTGGGAGAAGACCAGCGAGCAATCATTCAGTTCGCCAAGTCGTTTGGGGAGGAAGGCTATGATGAGGCGAAGCATCAGTTGATTCTGGCTGCCGTCAGCATGAAGGAAACTGAGCTTGGTTTGAAGGCGCTTGTATGGTCATGCATTCGTGTTGGGGATGTTGATAGAGCATTTCAGGTTATCTCGCGACTTGAAGAATTGGCCCAGTCCGGTGACGCAAGAGTGAGCCAAGATTGGTTGAGAAAAGTGAAGTCTTCGGCGAGAGCACGAGACTTGTCTCTGAATCCGGAGAAGACATATGAGCTATTTGACCTGGCGGATTCCGCCGCCAGCGAATCTCTTGAATGCATAGATAAGAGAATTGCGTATATCCTTCACAACGCTTTCCCATACTCGTCCGGAGGGTATGCGACGCGCGCCCATGGGGTTTTGCTCGGTTGGAAGTCCGCAGGGTTCGATCCTATTGCAATTACAAGGCCTGGTTTTCCGGTTGACATCAAGTCAGATGCGGATGTTTCCGGTAAGTTCGTGAAGAACGAGATCGACGGCATACCTTATGTCCATAATCTCAGCCCAGAACGCAAGGGGCGCACCGCAATTGAGTATATGGAAGAGGCAGCAGACGCGTTAACTGAGCAGCTGAGAGACATCCGGCCTTCTGCTGTTGTCGCTGCATCAAATCACGTGACTGCTCTCCCATCGCTCATAGCTGCTCGAAGGTTAGGGATCCCATTTTACTATGAAGTGAGGGGGTTCTGGGAGATTACGCGATTGTCGCGGGATCCAGATTACGAGAGAACTAGCGCGTGCGAGGTTCAGAAAGGTCTAGAAGCCGGCGTCGCCAAGCGAGCAGAGAAGGTCTTTACGCTTACCGGGCCTATGCGTCAAGAGCTAGAAGCACGAGGCGTCACCAAAGAAAGTATCGTTCTCACGCCGAATGCTTGTGATCCAGAAAGATTCCAGCCCAGGGAGCGAGATAAGAGTCTGGCTGGATATTACGATATCCCGGAAGAGGTGCCGGTTATCGGTTACATAGGGACCTTTGTGGACTATGAAGGCCTTGAAGATCTCGTGGAAGCTGCGGGAAGGTTGAAACTGGATGGGGTAAAATTTCGGCTCCTATTAGTAGGGAATGAAAACGCATCTGGGCAAGATTGCGGGCCGATCACTAAAGAGATTATGAGAATAGCTGATAGCTATGACTTATCCGACTGGTTGATCATGCCTGGAAGGGTTCCACACGAACAAGTCTCAGCGCATTATTCCCTGATTGATATAGCGCCATTTCCCCGGAGACCATGGCCTGTCTGTGAAATGGTTTCGCCTATGAAGCCGCTTGAGGCTATGGCAATGGAAAAGGCGGTGGTGGTCTCGAGCGTAAGAGCATTGGCTGAGATGGTGGAGGACAATTCGACAGGCTTGATTTACGCTAAAGGAGACGTGGAAGAGCTTCAGGCCCGATTGCGTCACCTAATTGTTAACTCCGCAGTTCGATTGAAGCTTGGTGAGAATGCAAGAGCTTGGGTATTACGCAATAGGACATGGAGCGAGATAGGCAAGACGATGGTCGATACAATCAGTGATGTGTCGCAACAGGTCTCCCCCCAATGATGTTAGATAACGACCAGTGGCTTGATGTGGCAACCAAGAACTGGGAGCAGGCTGCTAAAAATTATGGCGAAATAATCCCCCCTCCTGGTCGGTATTTTTATATAGATCCTATGTCAGTTCACTTTCACTGTTCGTACCATATAAAGACTAAGAGGAAATATGGCTCGAAGTTGTATGACTGGGGCCGCGTGATTAGTGGTAATTGGGATCTGGATCGGAGGGAGAAGTATCGTACCGATTGGCTGCGTGGCGAACTACGTAAGCGCTTCTATATAGGTCTTCGATGGGAAGAGACAGAGTTATGGCAGCACAAATGTCAAGTGATCCAGGCAAAAGGCATGATCGATGGGTGTAAGAATGTGGATCAGCTAAAAAAGAGGTACGAAAGACTCGATGTTCTATTTCATCAAATCAAAGGTGCCGGGGCGTTGCTTTCCGCTGAAGAGCGAGGCGCAAAGGTCTCAGATGACTTGTTTGTTTCGGTAGCCCGGGATGGTTGTCATTTGTTCGCAGTTGGTGGCAGCCATAGACTCGCCATAGCGCAGGTCCTTAAGCTTGAAAGAATCCCGGTGCGGGTGTTGTCCAGGCATGAGCAATGCGTGCGTCACCAGTGGTCGAGTTAGCAATATGACGATTGACGGTAGAAGGTATCCGGTACGCTTCACTGAGTATGTGCACTCACGTGTAATGAAATCGAATAGAGATACTTTTTCATTCGATAAGCTAGAAATGAAGGATGTGGCAAACGCATGTAAGGTCCCGTGTCCACAAGTGTATGCCGAAGTCGATGATCCGCATTCAATTCAGGAGTTGCCTAGAGTCAAGCTTCCTTTGGTGATAAAACCCAGGGATCTTGCTGGCGCCAAAGGTGTTCTGTTCCTCTCTGCCGAAAAGCATGGTCGTTATTTCGAAGAGTTTAGCCAGGAGTGGCTAACGCTTGAGGAGATTAAAGAGAAAATTAGTCAAGTAATTGCTGCTAAACGCCCAACGGCAAAGCGATGTATCGTAGAACAAGGAATCAAGGGCGAGAATGCTGGTATCCCTTTTGATTATAAGCTTTACACGTTTCAGGGATGTGTGGAGTTCGTTCTGCAGATTGACCGCAATGGCAGTAAGCCCCGACTTTCGTTTTTTGGCAGCAATTTCACAAGCCTCCCCGAAGGGCTAGTATATTCCCATTCAAATAAGAGTGTTTTTGTAAGTCCTACATTGCCTAAAAATTATAAGCAGATGATTGATGTCGCAGAGCGGGTTGCTACGCATCTTGGCACTGCTTTCTGTAGTGTAGATCTTTATACCGATGGTAAGAGGGTTATGCTAGGCGAGATCACTGCAGGTCCAGGTGGGCCATATGTGGGGAGACTGTTCGCGTTTTCGCCTCAGTACGATATTCATCTTGGTGCAAAATGGTTGGATGCTATATCCCATCTTGGTCTTGAAAGGCCAGTGATTACCGGTTTGCCTCCAGTTGTTGTGCGTGAACAGCAGAATCTTTTGCGTAAAGCGCGATGCTGGTCGCTAGATACCGCGGAAAAGCCTTCCGGACTAGGCGGGGTACATGATGACGGATTGTCAAATGGAGATTAGACTCAAATGGTTCGATGTAAAGAATTATGATAATCCGCTCTCAACTTGGGCCGAGTGGAACGAGCTTGGATGGATCCCAAGGCAAAGGACCGATCTCCCGCGGTATCGTATTTGTAGCGAAATGTCTTGGACAGTGGATCCGTTTACGGACCCGAATTGGTTGCTACATTTTCATGCCTGGCGATGTCTCGACCCTCTTATTTGCAGCGCTGTTAGGTTTCCGGATAATCGCGATGTGATAGAAGAATTAACACATTTCTTGGAACGATGGGCCAACGAGTGTGGGCGATATGATCCTAGTCGTCCTAGCTGGCTTGATATGGCGGCGGGACTGCGTGCTTTGCGAATTGCATTGCTAAATACGCAACCCTTGTTTAGGAAGGATCGACGCCGAGCCGACCTCTTAAATGACCTGTCATATGAGCATGAGTTAGCTCTTTCTGATAGCGAGTACCTAAACCCAGGTAATCATGGTTTGTTCCAGATCAATGGCTTGAGGGCCTTAGTTTGGTCGCGGGCGAAGCAAAGGATAGGCGGAAACCTGCGGGACTATTGTGTTGCTGCTCTTGACCGCTTGATGCAAGGCCAATTTACAGAGCAGGGTGTCCACAAGGAGCATTCTCCACAATATCACTTCTTCTCCATGGCTAGGGTGAGGGAGATCATCTCGTCGCCTTGGTGGGCTCGTGATGAATGCGATGTCCGGGCGCAGCCAGTGCTCGAACGGGCAGCTTCAGTAGGTAATTGGCTTGTTGATGAGAATTGGGCGTATCTTCCTGTCGGAGACTCATCACGAGGCCAGGTCCCAGCCTCTATCAAACAATTATGCGAAATGACGCGAGGGGTGAATGGTTTAGCTAGTGGTTGCGTAAATTACGGCGCATATAGCGTGATTCGAGAGATGCGCGGTGATAGTTCATCTAAGGGCAGTAGCATCTTGTTTTGTCAGGGTGGAAGATTCAGCACGATTCACAAGCATTCGGATTGTCTTTCGGTGTTTTGGCGGGAGAACGGTGTGGATATCCTGGCAGATGGGGGTAAGTATGGCTATTCAAGGGATTCGTTTCGTCGCTACTTTAAGTCCCAGTATGCGCATAATGTTATAGGCTCTCATGAGCCACTCGTTTCAGAGGGTAGCCCTTGGTTGATAAATCGAGTAGGTCGTCGAGGGGCTGGGTGGGAGGTAAATAGCGCACGTACGCTTACCCAGCCCAAAGGCTTGCACAAGCGTTATGTGCTATTTAAACCAGCAAAATGTTTAGTTGTTGTCGATGAGGTCCATATCGAAGATAAGCAGTCTCGACCCCATCTCTTCGCAAACTGGCTATTTGGTCCAAAGTGTCAAGTGGATTTCATGGATGAGAGTTCCGGGATAGCGAGAATTGGGCTTAACAACGCGAAGCAACTGAATGCTAGGTTTTGTGCAAACGATGAGGTGGATTTAATTTGTCACCATGGAGAAAAGAACCCGAACATCCGCGGGTGGGTTTCTATGTCGTATAAGGAAGCGACACCCACATGGAATATTCGGGTAGAACCTCAGTCTCCTAAATCATGTAACGTATTCGTGGGGCTGTTTGAGCTTCGGGATAGAAAAGTGGATTCTGTCTCAAAAGTTCGGTTTCGGGAGGGTGAGATCGAAATAATCGGAGCTGCTGGACGATATTTTAATGGAAATGGCGAGCGCAAAGCTGTGATTCGTTTGTAGGACATGAACCAGATCTATGTGGAATTCCCGTGGCCTCGCAGTTCGCTCGTTCTGGCAGTTCGGCCTCTCCGATATCACGGGAAAGTTTGAGTTGTTATTTGATCGCAGGAAGGGAGCCTTGACTAATCGACGTTGCAGCCTAGGGAACAAAAATGAAGGAGTCCGTAAAGTGTCGGTCGCGGCCATTCTGTACATGACGTCGATGAATGACTCGGTGAATATCCTTGTGCCCTGAACAAAAATGGGTGCGGGCCGTTAACTGGGGCAAGACAGATGAATAAGCAGCTGAGGCGATTGAGGCGAAGAGCGAGGTGCTGAAGATCAGGCCCCAGGTGTAGCGAACCGAGGAGGCAACCGAGCTTCCAAAAAAAGGCCACTCTGTACTTTGCCAGTTACCCTGAGCGAATTATCAAGCTCCGCCGCGTCCACGGATCCAACCGAATGTGTCGTTTTATCCAGGCGTATAGAAGTAAAGTCTATTACGGGTTACATAAACAATAGAGTGCGCCTTCTACGAAAGGTTAATGGCAGCTGGTCTTGATTCGCGCCTCGTATTCGGCCAGTGGCAGTGTTTAGGGTTAGTCGCGTGTCGTTTGTAGGTTCACGTTAAAGCGGTGAACGACGCGGGAAGTACCGATTCTCCCGTATCATGCAAGATCACACAAGCGGCGTGTTACGAGGTTGCAAGGCCCCAAGGCGGGTGATCGGTCGACCGTCGATGAGCGAACCGAACCGACTCAACCGAGCCTTTGCAGTGGCCGGGGGCGGGTTAAGCGTGGCTCGCCGACCTCGCCTTCATCCGAAGCTAGGAAGGCTGGCTGTGCGTGGCGCTAGCCGTGGGCCGTTTCTCGCGAACAGTGACCGATTGGTCCATGAAGCTGACATTGGCTCGTGAACTCGCCATTGTTGCCAATTGGAAAGTTGTGTGGCAGAGAAATCCGGCCGGCCAGTCTATCCTTCAATAGGGGCAGAGCGCGCAATACCGGGGTGATGATCGATTGCGTTTTCGTCGTAGAAACCAAACCCAGCACAGCGTGAGCGGACCAGCGTACTTCCAGGATAATGACGTTGCTGGACCATCATACAGTATTTCAAAATAGGGGAGAATCACAAAGCGAATCTACAAGGCCCGAGGCCCCGGCCGGGGGGGGTCTTCGGGTATATTGAAGGAGTGTGCAATCGGATAGGCCTACCTAGCCAATTCGTTGCGCTAAGATCCGATGCCTATGAAGCGGCCTCAAAATGCGGGTGCGGATTATCCAAGGGTCAAGGGTAGTCCAGTTAATATTATTTCCGCCATACGGTCTTTGATGTAAGTTGCTACCCATTAATTCTGGTGACGATATGAATAATTCCTGTCAATATCTGGCAAAAGCCGAGTGGCTACTCGCAGCGATAAAGAATGAGGGCGAGGATTCGCGACGGAGCCGGTGTCATCAGCTGCGCTCCATTATTGCAGCGCAAGATATTCGTAGAGCGGGTAAAGAAGGTTTGGAGACTTCTGTAGCCTGGTGGCTTATCGGAGTCAAGCTAGCTAAGGTAGAGAGGCGCTATCGAGATGTATTGTTATTGGCGCACAGGATTGCAGTTTTCTCCTCGAGGCGACGCGTAGAGGCTATGGAAGAATTGGCGGATACATACCTGAAAATCCATGAGTATTCAAAAGCCGAGCGAGTCGTTAGGATTCTCGAGAGAATTGGGAGCGCTAGTTCAGTTAAGAGTTTAAGTAGAAAGGTATATCGCCAAGCTAGTAAGCCTCTTGCGAATGACTCTGCCTATTATTGCGTCCAAGAGCTTGTTGATCAGAACGACGAGGGCGCACTTAACTTGTATCAAGAATGGATTAAGTATTCCAATTATATCCGTTATAAAGGGGCGTTGCTTGGTCTGTTTAGCGCTATTTTGACGCTGCGCGAGAGGCTTTGTCGGTCTGTGACGCTGCCCAGACAAGACGTTCGGAAAGTTTCTGGCGACGACGATATAGGCCGGATGGTATTTGTTAGTGGTTTTAATTATTCAGGTAGCGGCGCAGTATTCGATTTTCTTAAAGCAATTGAAGGTGTCCGTACGCCCATAGATGATAAGAAGGTGGCTCTATTTCAAGGGATGGATAGGTCGCTTTCCTTGCATTCTATAAGTAATTCGGAGATTGAGGGGGAGCCCAGTAGTTATGTGTTTGAAAGAATCCTCAAATTTCTATTCCTAAATGTATTTGGAGTCGCATTGCCGCCGGACTACGGCTCTAAAAGAATGGCATCTCTATATAGGAAGTCATTATTTGTTAGGGCTTCGTCAACGACTGAGTGCAGAGAGCGGCTTATTGAGCGAGTAAGCGAAGAGGTTGGTACTTGTGAGGCAGCGGAGATCGGTGGGCTTGGTGTGGGATTGCTCAGTGTGTTCCTCGGTCCCTCCTTGAGCGCATCTGAGGATATTGTTCTGTTTAACAACAATATAAAGTGTGGACGGGTGGAGGTGTTGAAAGTGTTCGAGAATGCCAGGGTCATATTTGTTGTAAGGGATCCGTGTGATCAATATTATGATCATATTAGGTCAATGCCCGACAAGAGAATATCGGTTGAAAAGTATATTCAGGAATATAGAGCGGGCCGGAGGCGGTTAGGTTCCGTCTTGTCTGATCAAGAGATTCGTAACAGAGTAAGTGTTGTTAGATTTGAAGAATTTGTTAGCCAAGAAGAGACACGTCGATCGGTTCTAGAATGGCTCGGGCTCCCAGAGGAATGCGCAGTAGGCCCCGTGGGTGATTTCGATCCGCGTCGATCTGCAAAAAATATAGATTTGCCGCTTCGGGAAGAAGAGCCCGAGGCATACAAGGATATTCGCAACGCCCTTAAGGAGTATTCTGTATTTTGAAGGCGAAGAGGCTGGCGCTAACTACCGTGCAATGTAAAGAGTTGGCAGGAGCTGGATCGGTAGTCGGAGAATAGTCGAGAATCAGAGGAGGGACTATTATCATGCCCCTCCAAATGACCGTTTTAAAAAAGGTGATGTCGTGGCGTAAGCAAGTCGCAGGTGTTGACCCCATATGGCCTTTGTCATTATCGGGTGTAGTGGTGGCATTAGGTTCATTCGGTATTGGCGCAGTGGATGCGGGATATCTCAACCCCCCTCCACCCCCCCCCTCTGACGCAAAATGCGGGATGTGAGAAATTGGCTTGCGAGCAAAAGGTAGGGCATAAATGGCGATTGAAGGAAGTGAGTCCAGAAAGAATGTCCTAGCGCCCGCGCTCGGTGCGGATAAACGTTTGATTGTGCTAGGTGCAGGAAAACCTTATCGCGGAGAGAAGCATACAGCTTTACGTGGTGCTCTAGGGGACGGCAGAGTTCTAGATTGGTTGTTGCAGGCCGTTGAGCCCCTCAGGCCAGAAGTCCTTTTCGTCGGCGGCTATCAGGTCGAAGAGATTGCTCGTCGATATCCGAAGTTTGACTATGTGATAAATCCAGAATGGGAGGAGACTGGCTCAGCGTTTTCCCTGCTGCAAGCCCCATTGGATGACGCGGCTGAGTGCTATGTATCGTACAGTGACATTTTGTTCCACGAAACGGCAGTCCGCGGTCTGATGGGGCGGCAGGCAGATATCGTCGTTGCAGTTGATAGTCATTGGCGCGGGCGGTTTGCTGGGCGAACCGAAGATGAGCTAGCTTGCTGTGAGAAGGTTCATTTACATTCAGGTTGTGTTACTCGATTGGGTGTTGATATTGATTCAGAGTTTGCAGATGCGGAGTTTGTTGGTCTTGCACGGTTCTCTAAGCCGGTTATTGAGTCCCTTAAGAGTGACGTTGTAGCTCTTTCACGTCGACTGCGCCGTGCTAACTTGTCCCAGTTGATTGAGCTACTCCGTGTCCGAGGGTGCTCAGTTGAAGCGGTAGATGTCGCTGGGGAGTGGGCAGAGCTGAACCAAGGTCGTGATCTGGCGCACTTCGTGTTGGGCACCAAGGCGCAGACACTGTTGAGGCTTCAGGGGCTGGTAAAGAAAAGCCGTATTGAAGATCAGGTGAGTTTTACGGTGGCGCAATGGGAGGTGGATGCTGACGAATTTACACGTCGAATTGGTGCTGCTTTCGGCGCTAAAAAGCTTGTTGTCCGTAGTAGTGCCCTGTCCGAAGATGGTTTTGCCTCGGCCAACGCCGGCGCCTATACCAGTGTGTTGAATGTCGACAGCAGTGACGCCGCTGCGCTCAGGGAGGCTATTGAGGAGGTGGTAGCGTCCTATCCGGATGGTAATCCTGCGAACCAGGTATTGGTGCAGCCGATGGTGGGCGAAGTGGTGGCCAGTGGTGTGGCCTTTACACGCACCCTTGCCTGTGGCGCGCCCTACTATGTGGTGAATTATGACGATGTAACTCGTAGCACCGAATCCATTACCAGCGGGGCGAGCCGGGAGCACAAAACGCTTGTTATCCATCGGAGTGCGAACGGAGCAGAGCAGCGAATTCCGGAGAATGTTCGCGGCCTGTTGCCGGCCATGCGGGAGATTGAGCAGCTGCTGGATTTCGATTCGCTAGATATCGAATTTGCGGTCAGTGACGGGGGGACCGTGCATATTCTGCAGGTGCGCCCAATTGCGGTGGATCACGAGCAGTGGGAAGTCTCCGACGAGCACGTGAGTGCGCTAATCGAGACGGCCAGCGAGCGGTTTCGGGCCCTGCAGATGCCTTCGCCCTTCGTCGTCGGCAGTCGGGCCTTCTTCGGCGTGATGCCTGATTGGAATCCGGCCGAGATAATTGGAACCAAGCCGGGTCGACTGGCGATGACGCTCTACCGCTATCTGATCATGGATGAGGTATGGGCAACCCAGCGGGCGGAGTACGGCTATCGCGATGTGCGGCCGAATCCGCTGCTGGTGGCCTTTGCCGGCCACCCGTACGTGGATATCCGGGCGAGCTTTAATTCCTTTGTCCCGGCGGAGCTGGATGATGAGCTTGCCGGGCGTTTGGTTGATTTCTATCTGTCCTGGCTCGAGGCCAATCCGCATCTCCACGACAAGGTGGAGTTTGATGTTGTCCCAACCTGCTTTGGGCTGAATTTTGAGCGCTGGGAGAAGCGCCTGTCTAAGGAAGGCGGGTTCTCCGAGCAGGAAATCGCCCAGTTGCGTGATGCGCTCAAGGAGATTACCCGCAAGGCGTTGGAGCGCAATCCGGTTGATCTGGCGTCTGTCGATGAGCTGGAGGCGCGGTTTGAGCGGATCATGGCGGCGGACATGCCGCCACTTGAGCGGGCGGCGGTGTTGTTGGAGGACTGCCGTCGCTACGGGACGCTCGCCTTCTCGCATCTGGCCCGCAGTGCCTTTGTGGCGGTGACGCTGCTGAAAACGGCAGTCGAGACTGGTGTGATGGACAAGGCCGCCATGGATGCTTTTTTGAACTCCATACGTACGGTGACCCATCAGTTTACGAGTGATGCGGCGGCTACGGCCGAGGGGCGGATGGACTGGCAGGATTTCGTGGCCCGCTACGGGCATCTGCGCCCTGGCACCTATGATGCGACCTCACCCAGCTACCACGAGGATCCGGAGCATTACCTACGGCCTATTGTGGAGCGGGCCAAGGGGCGGGCACTGGAACATGGTGACGATAGCCCCTGGCGGGAGGCCAGGGCAGCCTTTGGAAAGGCTGTTGCCGAGGCCGGCTTGTCGGATGATGTGGAGGCGGTGGAGCGGTTCATGCGTGAGGCCATCGAGGGCCGGGAATACGCTAAGTTCGTCTTTACCCGGAATCTATCCGCGGCGCTGGATTGTTTGGTGGAATTTGGGGCACAGCACGGCCTGGATCGTGAGGCCCTGGCCAATATTCCCCTGGATGCCTTCTTTGCGCTTCGCACCGGCAGCGTGGTAACACCGGATATCGGTGAATGGCTCAAGGCCCGCGCCGAGGACGGCGCCCGCCTTCGGCATACGGCGAGTGTGATTGAGTTGCCGCCCCTGCTGCTGAATGAAGGGGATCTTGAGGTCTTCATGTATCCGGGCAACCAGCCGAACTTCATTGGCAGCGGGCGGATCACGGCCGAATGCGTGGATCTTGCCGAAACCGGCAGCCAGAAGGCGCCGGATCTGGCCGGCAAGATCGCCATGATTCCCCAGGCGGACCCCGGCTACGACTGGCTCTTCGGGCAGGACATTGCCGGGTTGATCACGATGTACGGCGGTGCCAACTCGCATATGGCGATTCGCTCGGCCGAGTTCGGCCTGCCGGCCGCGATTGGCGTGGGCGAGACCCTGTATGGGAGCCTGTCCGGTGCGCAGGTACTGGAGCTGGATGCGGGTAACCGCCGAATCCAGGTGATTCGCTGATGAAGCGGATCGGTGTCACACAGCGGGTTGAGGTCGTCGCCAGCTATGGCGAGCGACGGGATTGCCTCGATCAGCAGTGGGGAGGGTTACTCAAGCAGCTTGGCTTCCTGCTGGTACCAGTGCCGAATGGGCTGAGTGAGCCCGGTGCGTGGCTGGAGGTCATGGGCCTGGATGGCTTCATTCTCTCCGGCGGCAATGACCTGGCGCATTTGCCGGACGCTTCACGGCCTGCTCCCGAGCGGGATGCTACTGAGACTGCAATCCTGGATTATGCCAAGCATCGCCAGATGCCGGTACTTGGTGTCTGCCGGGGCTTGCAGATGATGAACGTCTATCTCGGTGGGAGCCTGGTTCCCGTTGAGGGGCATGTGGCGACCCGGCATTCGGTCACGCCGGTTGCGGGAGAGTCCTTGTTCTCGGCCTATTCCGAGGTCAACAGCTTCCATGACTGGGGCATTGCCCCGGAGGGTCTGGCCGAAACGCTGTCGCCGGGTGTGCGCTGCCAGGATGGCACTATTGAGGCAGCCCGCCACACCAGTCTGCCCTGGGCCTCAGTCATGTGGCATCCCGAGCGGGAGAGCCCCTTTCTCAAGGCGGATCTCGAATTACTGCAAACGATTTTCTGAGGTGAATTGATGAAAGCCATTATTCTCGCGGCTGGGCAGGGTACCCGCTTGCGGCCTTATACCAATGACCGCCCAAAATGCATGGTGCCTCTGGCCGGCAAGCCTATGTTGCATCGCCAACTGGAGGTGCTTCGCCGGGGCGGGGTTGAGGAAATTACGCTGGTTGGCGGCTACAAGGCGGACAAACTCGAAGCTTCGGATGTTTCTGTGGTGACCAATCCCCGTTACGATCGGACCAATATGGTGGCCACTCTGTTCTGTGCTGCTGAGGCAATGCAGCCGGGTGAGGATCTGCTCATTTCCTACGGCGATATTGTCTTCGAAGACCGGGTGCTGAAAGCAGTTTTGGGTTGCGAAGGCGAAATTTGTCTGGGCGCGGACCGGGAGTGGCGACGGTTGTGGGAGACCCGCATGGATGATCCGCTGTCCGATGCCGAGACCTTCAAGATGGAGGGTGGTAATCGTGTGGTGGAGTTGGGCAAGGAGCCTCAGTCATATGCCGATGCCGAGGCCCAGTATATGGGGCTGATTCGTATCCGAGGGGATCGTGTGGCGGATTTCAAGGCCGCCTATGAGACCATGGATCGGAATGCGGAGTATGACGGCAAGGATTTCGATAATATGTACATGACTAGTTTCATCCAGCATCTGATTGATGCTGGCTGGGATGCGCGGGCTGCTCTGGTGGAGAATGGCTGGGTTGAAGTTGATAGTGTTGAGGATCTGGAAACATTTGAAGGTTTGAATGATGAAGGAGAGCTGGAAAGGCTATGTCGATTAGATTGAGTGGTAGTACAAGAACTTTGATTTGATGTGTTGACGTCATTTTGGGTGCTGTCCCTTGATTGGGCAACTCACCTAGCGCGATCAGGTTAAGTGTTTGCTACCTCCGGGTAGTACAATGTGGGCAATCTCGTCAGTTAAACGAACCTGCCCCAGGTGTGAGATTGCATGCGCTTATTCAGTAAAATCTTCGAATACTTTAGCTGGTTGTTTGCCGTCATGGGGGTGTTTTCGGCGAACCGGCCGGTGTTGACGCCAGTTCTCGTTGTCGCGATGGCGGTGGCCAATATCACTCGGATTTTGGCCTTTTTCATTCCCTTGAAAGTTCTGCTCTTGATCGCAACGCCCGGGGTTCCGCGTTATTTCCGGTTTTTTGTGGATCCGGAGTTGCGGAATGAGTGGGCCATTGGTCTCTCCATCGCGGCGGTGGTCTGTTATCTGCTGACTTTGTTGCTGGACCGCTTGTCCGAGCGCTGGTCCGAATTGGGAAGCCGGGATCTGTTGAGCAAGGTTAACCAGCTCTCGGTGATTGCTGACCAGAAAGCGCGGGCGCGGCAGTATTACTCTTCGTTCTGTTCCAGCCAAGCCAGTTTACTTCTGGTGCTGTTGCTGTTTGCGGTTGGGGTGCTGATCCATCCCTGGCTGTTTGCCTTTCTTTCGGGGTTTTTAGCGTTGCAGCTCTTGATTAGCTGGGCGGCCTTGCGGCGTGTTGAGCCGCGGGATCCCAAGGGTTTCGGTGGGTACATCCTGCGGAACCTGTCATCCTATCTCGGTTACCTGTTTGCGATCAATTTCCTCGCGGTTTTCGTCTTTCTCGTTCTCGATTTTCTGCTTTTTGATGGCATCAATGTGCTGATCGCCATTCTGTCCTTCCTGATTTCGCGTCAGATTCTGGGCGCGCTAAGCAGTATGGCGACGACAGGCTATAGCCTGAGCTGTCAGCGTAAATCGATTGATCCGCTGGTTTTTCGGGAAGAGAAGCACGTCAAGCAGGAGAAGTCCGAGATTCAGAGTCTGCGGCACCATTTCGCGGTGGAGGCTCGTCGGGAGCGGATTCAGGAGTTGCTGGCGGCCGGCGGTATCAAGGCGGCGGTTGAAGTGGAGGATCTCTGGCAGGATCCGGCCAAGGGCAGTTACCTGTTCCAGATTGTCGCCCGCGATGCTGAGGGCGATGTGGCCTTCCGGGGCCAGGAGCGGGTTCTGCCAAGCAAGGCGCAGCAGGCATTGGAGAACGAAGACCTGATCATTGAGCACATGGGCGCCGGGCCATTGCTGATTGCGCCGGTCCATGCGGAATATGAGGTCGGGGATTTCCATTGCCGCCTGTATGAGCTCGGCGAGTGTGAGCCGGTGTCGAAAAATGCCTGGAAAAAGGGCCTTCAGCAGTCGGTGGTGGCCTCCCTGTGGCGGCTTTCGCCGCCTCAGTCTCTGCGGGAGGTCTTTGAGCTCTCCCGGCCCTATCTCTGGGAGCGTTTTGACGCCGATTTGCTGCGCCGCTTTGAGTTGGCGCTGGACGAGGAATGGAAATCGGAGCTATATGAGCGCCTGAGCAGCGCCCTGCCTGCCCTGCAGGCCCGTCTCAAGGCCCTGCCGCTCTTTCCCCATAATGCCGTGATGGGGGATAATTCCGCGTTTGTGAGCGAGTCTGGCGAGATTCGTCTGACTGATTGGGGCAAGTGGTCGCTGGAGCCTGTCGGGGTTGGTATTGAGACCCGCTTCATGAAGGACAAGCGCCTGGCGCCGGAGGTGGAGGCACTCAGGGCGCGCAAGGACGCGCCGGATGATCTGTCGTCGGCGGACCTGCGTCTGGCGGCGTTGGCCTTCAAGATTGAAGAGCTGGTGACCCGGAAGGCGGCCTTCAATGAGGCCTTTGGCTTCGCCGAGGAACTGCTCGGGGCGCTGGCGGCTGCCGAGGCGGGTGGCCGGTCGGATGAGGCCTCGGGCAAGCAGGCTACGGGTAGCGACTGATTGGCTGCCCTGCCCGAAGGGGCCCGGCCAGAATTCTTTGAGAGTATACGAATGGTGCAATGGACGTTGAACGCCTTGAGGGGCGTGAAATGGCGCGTGGTGGTGCCGGCTGCTTACTGGCTGGGTTTGCCGCACGAAAAGGTCGCCAACGGGCTGAGGCTTGCGCCCTTGCGGGCCTGGCTGCGTGGGAAGCGGGGGGCGAGCGAAGGCGTTGAGCTCGCCGCTGCGCCTGCCCGATCTGAGTCGGCTGATCCGGAAAAGCGGTATCCGGGACCGCCGCGTCATTCCGTTTGTCATTCATCCGCGGTTGCCGAGGTCTGCCGGGTTCTGCGTGAGGCGGGGCAGGCAGATGTCATTGGGGCGTATGTGGACGCGCTGGTTGCCCGGCGTCCGGAGCATGAGCCGGATATCCGCTGGGGCCAGGCGGTGGCTGCGCTTGATAAGTCTGCTGAGCAGGGTCTGGCCGCGGCGGAGGCTGTGTTTGCGCGGTTCCCCCTGATGCGCTTTCGCAAGGCGCTGTATCAGCAGTACAACCAGCTCGGCAGTATCAGCCGCTCGCTGGAGCTGGTGCGGGAGATGGATCGCTTGTCCGGGGGCCGGAGTCGGAGTGCCGAGATTCTGGAGGCACGCGAGCGGATGCTCTCGCGGGGTGTGGTCCTGCCGGCCCCGGCCGAGCACCGGGCCTATCAGCCGCGCCCCCAGGGAGTGTTGTATCTGCTCCATAATTCCCTGCCGCATGCCAGCGGTGGCTATGCGACCCGCACCCATGGCCTGGTCTGCGGCCTGCGCGCCCATGGCTGGGAGGTAGAGTGTGCGACTCGGCTTGGCTACCCCCAGGATATCAAGCAGGCCGCGGGCTGGGTGGCGCCGGTGGATCATGTGGATGGGGTGCCCTACCATCGCCTGCGGGATCCCTCGCGGGCCTATCGCCGGGTGGATGCCGAGCGGTATCTGGAGCTCAATGCCCGGGCGGTGGAAAAGCTTGCCCGCAAGCGCCGCCCGGCAATCCTGCACGGGGCGTCCAATCACATCAATGGCATTGCGGCGGTCTGGGCCGG
Organism: Natronospira elongata; assembly: GCF_034931365.1. NCBI lineage: Bacteria > Pseudomonadati > Pseudomonadota > Gammaproteobacteria > Natronospirales > Natronospiraceae > Natronospira > Natronospira elongata. The sequence continues at coordinate 7,432 of NZ_JAYGII010000027.1, read as the reverse complement.
CCGTCGCCTGGGCATTCCCTCGATCTTCGAGGTGCGCGGCCTGTGGGAGCTGACGCGCATTTCCCGCCAGCCGGAGTTCGAGAACTCCGAGCTCTACCGCATGATCGTCAAGCTCGAGACCCAGGCCTGCCTGGAGGCCGACCGGGTGATTGCCATCACCGAGGCCTTGAAGGAGCTGCTGGTGGAGCGCGGGGTGCCGGCGGACAAGATCACCGTGGTGCCCAATGGCACGGACACCGAACGCTTCAGCCAGACCCTGAGCGGCGGCACTGAAACCCGCCGGGCCTGGGCCATTCCGCCGGAGGCGGTGGTCTTCGGCTATGTCGGCTCCATGCCCCAGTACGAGGGCCTGGATGACCTGATCACGGCGGTCGCCCGTCTGCGCGAGCAACAGTCCGAGCTGCCGGTGTATTGCCTGCTGGTGGGGGATGGCGACCAGTTTGATGAGCTGAAAAGCCAGGCCATGCGTCTGGGCGTGGCGGACCGGGTCCGCTTTACCGGGCGGGTGCCTCATGACGAGGTCGAAAGCTATTACGCGGCCATGGATGCCATGGTCTTTCCGCGCAAGCCCCAGCCGGTGACCGAGACCGTCTCGCCCATGAAGCCCTTTGAGGCCATGGCCATGGGCAAGCCCATCATCGCCTCCAATGTGGCGGCCCTGGCCGAGATCATTCGTGATGGCGAGACGGGGGTGTTGTTCGAGAAGGGCCGGACCGAGAGTCTGGCCGCGGCCATGGCGCGGGTGGCGCAGGATGATCCCCTGCGCCGGGAGATTGCCGGACGTGCCCTTGCCTGGGTCCGTGAGAACCGCGATTGGCGGCAGTTGACCCGTGAAATCGAGGGCCTCTACCAGCAACTGACAGACAGCAGCGCCGCGGCCGCTTCATGAGTGCATCACGCTGGGAAAGAATCTGCGCCGAGAATGTGACGGAAGCCCGTGAGCAATGGTCGGCGGTGGCCGATCCATTGAAATACATCCATGTGGACCCGGTCGCAGTTTCCCATCATTGCCCCTACCACATGCGGGTCAAGCGCCAGGGTGGCAGCAAGCTGGATGACTGGGGCCGGGTGCGTGAGGGGCGCTGGGACAAGAAGCGGCGCCGGGCCCTGCGGACGGATATTCTCGCCGAGGATCTGGCGGTGCATTTCCTGGAGGGTCTGCCCTGGGAGGACACTGCGCTCTGGCAGCGTAAGCTGGACAAGATCCGGGAACGGGGCAAGATCGACGGCTGCCGGACCGAGGCCGAGCTGCGGGCCCGTTATGAGCGTTTGGACCGACTTTTTGAGCAGATCCAGGCCGATGGGCGTCTGCGCACCGCCGAGGAGCGCGGCGCCTCGCCCAGTGACGATCTGTTCGTCTCCATTGACCGGGCCGGGGGCTATCTCTTCGGGCATGGCGGCAGTCATCGTCTCGCCATCGCCCAGCTTCTGGGTCTGCCCACTATTCCGGTTCGGGTGCTGATGCGCCATGCCCAGTGGCAGAAGGTGCGGGAAGCCTGTGCCCGGGGCGAGGTGCCAGCCAATCATCCTGACCTGACAGACTGCCAGTCGGCTTGAAACGGCGTGGTATCCTGTGCGCCGTTGCCGTCACGACCTTATTCACTGACCGGGTTTTCTGAATGGACGTCCTGAATCCCGACCGGATTCCGCCAATCAAGGATTTCGACATTACCGCCAGCAAGGATCCGGCCAAGGAATTGGCCGACCAGCGGGAGCGGGGTTTTGTGGCCAAGGGCCGCGAAGACCTGGCTCCGGTCAAGCTGGATGTCCCCACCGATTGGACCATCAAGCCTTATCGGGACCGGAACTGGATGTTTCAGTTCCACGCCTGGCGCAGCTTCGACCCGGCCTGCTATCTGATCGCGGAGGGTGGTGAGCGGGGCCGCGCCGAGGCCGAGTGGGTGGTCTCGGAGATGGCCGGGTGGTGGCGCCAGGCGCCCTCGCCGCGCCGGCGCAACAAGTGGGCCTGGTATGACATGGCGGTGGGCCTGCGGGCCCAGAAAATTGCCCTGGTCCTGATTGCGTTGCGCTATCACGGCTGGCAGGACCTGCTGGAGCAGGATGTCTGGGCGCCGATGATTGAGGCCCATCTCAAGAGGCTGACGGACCCCAAGGAGCTCAATCCTGGCAACCACGGACTGTTTCAGCTCAATGGCCTGATGGCGTTGCTCTGGGCCTGGCCCGATGCCAACGACCGTGTTGAGCGCATCCACTACACCGAGCGCCAGATGCTGGCGCTCTTGCATGACCAGCTGGGCGAGCATGGTGTGCACCGGGAGCACTCGCCCCACTACCATTTCTTCATCGTCAGAACCATCGAGAAAGTCCTGGGGGCGCCGTGGTGGGAGAGCGCGGACATGACCGCCATTCAGGACCTGGTCCACCGGGCCCATGTCGCCGCCCGCTGGTTGGTGGATCCCCAGGATTGCTGTATCCCGGTGGGGGATTCCACGGATGCCAGGATTCGCGTCCGGGACCCCAGTGATATCCGGGAATGGCCGCATGTGGAGAATGACGGCGCGCTGGGAGCCATTGTGGATGGTTACGGGGTGATCCGTAGCACACCCGAAGCCAAGAGCAGCCGACGCTCGCTGCTTTTTGTGCAAGCAGGCTTTTTTGGGCGCACCCACAAGCATGCTGATTGCCTGTCGCTGGTATGGCAGGAGCGTGGTGAGAATCTGTTGGTGGATTCTGGTAAGTATGGTTACAACAGTGGGCCGATGCGCAATTACATGAAAAGCGCCCGGGCCCATAACAGCGTGGAAGTGGACGGCAAAAGCCTGTCCACAGATGCCCGGGACGCCTATGGCAATGCCATGGAGACTGTGGAGCCTCTGGGTGCGGGCTGGCTGATGCGCGCGGACATGCACCGGCCCGAGGCGGATTTCCGTCACCGTCGCACCGTGCTCTATATGCCCCGGCGTACATTGGTGGTGCTGGATGAGCTGGTGAGTACCGGCAAGGCCGGGCGGCGGTTCACCGGCTGGTGGCAGTGCAACCCGGATCATCATGTGGGCTGCCTGGCTCCCGATCAGCTGCTGGTGACAGGCCTGAAACGGGACCGGGCCATGACCATGGCCTTTTTTGCCGAGGGTGTGCGCGAGGCGCCGCGTTTTGAGACCTGGCTGGGCCGGGAGAGGCCCGAGCCGCAGGGCTGGGTGTCCACCGGCTACCTGGAAGCCCGGCCCACCACCAGCATCGCCTGCCCCGTGCAGGCCGAGGACCGACGGGTGTTGCTGGCGACAGTGTTTGTCATTCGTAGTAACGCCCCTCGCAACAATAGTGCCCGCGTTGAGCGGCGAAAGGGGAAATTGACGCTCGTTGGTGGGGGATCCCGCTACTTCTCTGGCGACGACAAGGCGCGTACCTTGGATTTGGAGCCTTTTCTGGAAGATAGCTGATCCCACGAGGGAGGGGACGGGATGACGAACAACGATGCCTGCCTGTATCCCTTCGGGTTTTTGCTCGGCAATGACCAGACCAGGGTCCCCGAGCATTTCCGGTCTGCTAGAAAAGGCCTTTGGCGACACCCTGCCACGGCCTATTCAATGGGCGAAGCTTTAGATGCGAGGGTCGAGATACTTGGCCAATGCATCGATGTCGATCGCCCAGCACTCTCCACGGAAATACTGGCACAGAATTTGGCTGAACAATTGGCGCAGTCGGAATGCCGTTTCTTGTCTGCAACCGATACTCTCTGTGGCCGCTATGCACTGATATACCAGGCCCCCGGCCTGGGTCCCCGTCTCGTTGGCGACGCCACCGGCATGCGTGCGATTTTCTTCATTCCCGCACGGGGCATTGCCGGCTCTCATGCCAAGCTCGTCAATGATGCGGTATTCCGGGAGAAGACCCGAAGAACCCCTTTCAAGGGGGGCCATCCCGGGCATGGCACGCCTTATCGCAATGTGATGCTACTGGTGCCCAATTGCCTGCTGGACCTGGAATCCGGGAAGCTTGCGCGTTTCTGGCCGAGAGCGCCGCGCGAGCAAAAGACGCTCGATGAAGTGTTACAGCCCAACCTCGTTCGGGCTGCTAGAGCACTCAGCGGCATGGCGCAGAGAAGTGGTTTGCTGCTCTCTCTAACGGCAGGACAGGACAGCAGGACCACCCTAGCGGCCGCCCTCCTGGCTGAGGTGGACCTGGAAGCCTTTACGCTCGTCAATCGACGTGACAGCCCGCACGGTGCGCGAACACGTATTCTTGGTGTGGACGCTGCAGTGGCAAAGGAAATCACTGCCGCCTATGGAATCAGCCACCAGGTGCTTGAAGAGCAGCCCATGGATGATCGGCTCAAGACCTATCTCAAGGCCAATGCCTACAAGAGCAGTTACAGCAATCGCATCATGCCCTTGTTGGCCCAGTATGGTCAGCAGCGCTTGCTGCATGTGCGCTCCAACGCCCTGGAAATTGCCCGAGCCTACTGGGCCAAGCATCCAGAAGTCGATGATGCGAATGGGGCGGCGGATCTCTTCATGCTAAAGCACCGAAAGCTCGCAGATCAGGTGGAGCGCGTCCGGACTGCGTTCCAGGATATGTTTCACGCCACGGATTTCACGGCCGGCCGCCAGATGGGCTATGACAGCCGGGACATGCTCTACTGGGAGCACCGAATGGGCGCCTGGCATTCCCAGCAGCTGCTGTGCTCCGACCTGGTCTTTGACACCTTCAACCCTTGGAATTGCCGGGCCATTCTGACCGATCTGCTGTCGCTGCCGATGCAGGACAGGGCCAATTCCAGCTTCTCCCGCGCCGTTGTGGATGCCTGTGAGGGCCTTTCCAAATGGCCGATCAATCCGGCCAAGTGGCCGGAATAGCTGCTGCTTAATTTCGGCTAGTTCTGACTTGAGTACGGTTTACACGTATCTCGATACAAATCCCGATATGCGTAGATTTTTGCTCAATAGTTGTGTTGCGCGAGGATGTATCCCCGCCTGAGTCATGCGATCGGGCTAGATTTGTCTGTAAATTGCGGTGAGCACTGTTGTACTCGCCACGTAATCGATGGGTGCGATCAATAGCACCGGTTTCGCCGGCGATAGCTGACACGGCCTTCTTGAGGCACTTTCTGATTAATGACCCTAATCTTTGTATTACATTTTTTTCTTGCACCTTGATCTCCCGGAATTATCTCGGCTCCTGACCATTAAAGGGAGGGTGGTCAAAAAATCCGGCAATTCGCCTTTGGGCACGGCTAACAAATGGTTTGTCTGCCTTAGCCTTTCACTGTTAAGACAGTCCGCAGTCCCAAAATCTGGTGACCAGGTGAGTCGATTGGGTTGGTTTGCCCAAAAAATGAACAAGAAATTCGTCTGAGTGAACATTAAAGTAATTACAAATGTTCAATATTCTGCTATGTTCAATAAAAATGAACATTGGGCAATATTGAACAGTGGCGAGTCGGTCACAAAATCTGTCGCTCATTGGAAGCGCCCGGCAGGTCCTGGCGAGGCGCGCTGGTGTGGTTGCCGGTGAAGTCCGGGACGGCAATTTCGTCCATGTCCGCCGACCTAAAGATTTGGTGGAGGCGTACCTGGATCTCGAGATGCCGAAGGACGGCCCCGTGGTTCGTTATGCCGTGGTGACCCGGCGGCAGGTAACCGGGGCGGTGGCCCGCAATATTGCCGCAAGGCTCCATCAGTCGGCTGTGAAAGCCCCTTATCTATTGGTCGCCGAGCACATCCATTCGGACGCGGCTGAGAGTCTCAAGACTCTCGGGGTTCAGTATGTTGACGGGGCCGGCAATATCTTTCTCCGCTCAGACGATCCCTTTGTTCATATCTATCTGCAGGGCAAGTCGTCGGCCAAATCTCGAAAAGACCGGGCTGTTCGCGCTTTTCAACCGGCCGGTCTAAAGGTCATCTTTACCCTGCTTTCCGTACCTGGAGCTTGGCGTCTGGATTATCGGACGCTCGCCCAGTATTCAGAGGTTTCTGTCGGAACGGTAGTCAATACGCTCGACGATCTTAAGGCCCTTGAGTATTGCCGGGTGTCGGGTCGCAAACGCATGCCCAATGCCGATCGCGAGAACGAGCTAATTGATCGTTGGGTCGAAAACTATCTCGAACGGCTCCGGCCGAAGTTGACTGTCCATCGATTTCGGGCCAAAGACCGCGATTGGTGGCACCATTTTGGACCAGAGAGCTACGAGCAATTCAGCTTATGGTTGGGGAGTGAATCCGCAGCTTCAGTACTGACGAAGGGGTTTTTAGTCCCCGGAAAGATTACCGTCTACGGTGAACCGGACCTTAATCAGCTTGCTCGCAGATTGAGATTGCAGCGCGATGATGACGGTGATATCGAGTTGCTTGATGTTTTCTGGAATTTCAAGGACGCGCCCATCAGGCAAGTCTATGACGGCAAACGCGTATGTCCACCGTTGCTGATCTATGCGGATCTGATCGGAACCGGTGATGCGCGCTGTCTCGATGCGGCAGGAATGATCAGGGGCCAATTCCTGTGAGTCTTCACACGACAGTTGATCGTAACTTTTTTGAGTCTCTGTGGCAGTTCTCGGAGATTGCCAGGGAGATCGATGTTGACTGGCTGGTTGTTGGTGCCACGGCGCGCCGTCTGTTGTTGGAGTCAGTCTATGGTTGGCCTGCCGGGCGGGCAACCGAAGACACTGACTTTGCTGTTTGGGTTAAGGATTGGCATCACTTCAATAAGCTGTGCAAGGCATGCGAGGAGAGTCGACATTTTGAGCCCCTCGCAACTCCACCCAAGCGGTTTCGAGCTGTCCATGGCGGGTATTTTGATCTGCTTCCCTATGGGGGTGTGGAATCTGCGGGGAGACAGGTATTCTGGCCACCGGATGACGACTATGTGATGACAGTGCGTGGCTTCCCGGCTGCTGCTGAAAATGCTACTGTCGTTATCGTAAATCGAGAGCTTGATGTGCCCGTGGTTTCTCCAGAGGGTCTTCTCGCGCTAAAACTCTTTGCCTGGGAAGAACGTGCGGCACAGGAACCAGGGCGGGATGCAGGAGACGTTGCATATCTCCTGACCAATGCAGAGAGAATTTCAGGTGTTGACGACATATATGACCACCACCCAGATGTGGCCGAGGCGCACGATTACGATCTTCACTTGGCGGCAATCGCAGTTCTAGCCCTCAGGTCTGGCAAGATACTGGAGCCCAAGGAGAAGCAGTTCCTTCTGGAGACGTTGGGGACGGAGGTCGACCAGAGCACCGCTTCGCTCCTCGTGCGAGAGCTGGACCGCTACATTCCCACAGCCGATGCCGAGCGGGTTTTGCACATGATTGTCGCGATGCGCGACGGTTTTCTACGTGCAGCCAGAGACGGGCCGGACTAGGCCCTTCGTCATTTTCCCTTATTCCCCAAGCCGCAAAGGATATGCGCAAGCCATCTTTGTAATTCCCGCCGCCCTCGCTGAGAATTGGGCGCTCACTGGGGTTGTTCGGAGAATC
>NZ_JAYGII010000026.1:0-37360 GCF_034931365.1 Natronospira elongata | reverse complement strand
CGGGTTATGCGCGATTCGAGGACGCCAACACCCTGGTGGTGGGTGACCACACTCGGGTTCAGGCTCAGAGAGTCGTCATTGCGACTGGCTCCTCGCCCAATGTGCCCGGTTTGCTGGAAGGGGCGGGGGATCGCCTGATCGTCAATGACGATGTGTTCGAGTGGGGCACCATCCCGGATTCGGTGGCCGTCTTCGGCCCCGGTGTAATCGGCCTGGAGCTGGGTCAGGCCCTCTCCCGCCTGGGTGCGCGTGTGCGCATGTTTGGTGTGGGTGGTGGTGTGGGGCCGATTCAGGACCCGGAGATTCGCAAGATTGCCCTGGAAACATTCAACGAGGAGTTTCCCCTGGATCCGGATACCAAGGTGGAGTCCGTGTCCCGTGAGGGTGATTCGGTGGTGATCCAGTTCCGGGACGAGCAGGGGGAGCTGCTCACCGAGCACTTTGATTATCTTCTCGCCACGACCGGGCGCCGTCCCAATGTGTCCGGCCTGGGTCTCGAGAACACCGGCCTGAAACTGGATGAGCGTGGCATGCCCGCCCATGACAATCTGACCATGCAATGCGGCAACAGCCCGATCTTCATTGCCGGTGACGCCAACAATGATCGCCCCCTGCTGCATGAGGCCTCGGATGAGGGGCGGATTGCCGGTCGCAATGCCGCCCACTTCCCGGACGTGGTCCGGGGTGATCGCCGTACGCCGCTGGCAGTGGTGTTTACCTCGCCGCAGATTGCCACCGCCGGGCTGACCATCCAGCAGGTGGATGAGCGCTGCCGGAGTTGTTTCGAGGTGGGCTCTTTGAATTTCGACAACCAGGGTCGCAGCCGTGTGATGGGCGTCAACCGGGGCCTGATACGGGTCTATGGCGAGCAGGGGACGGGGCGTTTTTTGGGCGCGGAGATGTTCGGCCCGGCGGCCGAGCACATCGGCCATCTGCTGGCCTGGTGTGCCCAGAAGGAGATGACCGTCAGCGAGATGCTTGAGATGCCCTATTACCACCCGGTGATCGAAGAGGGTCTGAGAACCGCATTGCGGGATCTCAACGCCAAGCTCCACATTGGCCAGGCCATTGTCGATCAGTGCATGGAGTGTGGCCCCGGCGCCTGAGGTCTCGGGCTTTTTTACTGATCTACGACAATCCCTGTCGCTGACAGCGTTTAAACTGCTTCCTAGAATGCCACGCCGCCGAACGGCGCCATGCACGGTTGCTGCATGGCCCGTTCGCTTCAATGGGGTGGACTGATTACACTGAGGCCCGAATTGCCGGGAGGCCGCATTTTTCCATGCGGCGCCTGGCTGTCGTTCTGGCCTGCGTGTGAGTGACAGGGAGTTTGGCATGAGTCTTCGATTGCTGGCGGTGGGGGATATGCATCTGGGGCGGCGGCCGTCGCGCCTGCCTGCGCCGTTGGCAGAACACGGTGATGCCCTGGGACCGGCCGGGGCCTGGCAGCGGACGGTGGAGGCCGCCATTGAGGCCACGGTCGATGCCGTGGTGTTGGCCGGGGATGTGATCGAGAAGCCCGAGGACTTCTTCGAAGGGTACGGTGAGCTGGCGCGTGGCGTTGCCCGGCTGACCGAGGCCGGGATCCACGTGCTGGGGGTGGTGGGCAACCATGATGTGAAGGTGCTGCCGCGCCTGGCGGATCAGATTCCCGCCTTCGAGCTCCTGGGCCGCGATGGGCAATGGCAGTCGGCCGCCATCGAGGCCAGTGGCGAGCGGCTGACGCTCTGGGGCTGGTCCTTTCCCCGTGAGGTGGTGCGTTTTAGTCCGCTTGAGGGGCAGCGCTTTGAGCGCGGGCCGGGGGTGAACCTGGGCCTGCTGCACTGTGACCGGGACCAGAGTGGCAGCCGCCATGCACCGGTGCGCTCGGCGGAGCTGGCCGATGCCGGCCTGGATGGCTGGCTGCTGGGGCATATCCACAAGCCGGACTCGCTAACCGCGCCCAACCCCTCCGGCTATCTCGGTTCTCTCACGGGCATGGACCCGGGCGAGCATGGCGCCCGCGGGCCCTGGTTGTTGACCATTGAGGGTGGCCGTGTCGAATCGATGGAGCAGTGGCGGCTGGCCCCGCTTCGCTGGGAGCGGGTGGATCTGGATCTGACCGGCCTCGAGGAAGCAGAGCAGGTGCAGGATCGCCTCTTGCAGGAGGTCCGGGCCCTGGATGAGGACTGGGCCGAGCGTGACAGGCCGCTGGAGGCGGTGGGTATTCGTCTGCGGCTGGTGGGCCGCAGCAACCTGGCCGAGGCCGCGGCCGAGGCGCTGGGCCCGGCGCTTCACGAGGCGCTGTTTCGCGGAGCGCGGGGCACGCATTATTTCCTGGAAAAGCTTCTGGTTGAGGCTCTGCCCGAGATTCCTCTGGATCAGCTGGCCGAGGCCAACCACCCGGCCGGTCTGCTGGCCAGGCGGTTGCGGCTGCTGGATGGGCCCGCGGATGACAGTGCGCGGCAGCGTCTGATCGAGGAGGGCCGCCGTCGGCTGCAGGCACGGCTGGGCGAGTCTCGCTGGCAGGCCCTGGCTGATGGGGGCCTGGGTACTGACGGCATGGGTGCTGACAGCATCGGCCGTGACTCCCTGGACGAGCAGGTGGTGGTGGATTACCTGCGCCGGGCCGGGACCCGGATGCTGGAACGGATGCTGGCAAGCAGGGGGGATCTGGGATGAGGCTCAAGGGTCTGACGATTACGTCCCTGCCCGGCATTCAGGGCGATTTTCATCTCAAGGACATTGCTCCCGGGGTCAACCTGGTCACGGGGCCCAATGCCATCGGCAAGAGCAGCCTGATTCGGGCACTGCGCTATCTGGTGGCCGAGCCCGCGGCGTCCGACCCCAAGGCCCTGGTGCTGTCAGCAGAATTCGAGAATGGCGAGCGGCGTCGTGTGAGCCGCACGGGCAGTCAGCAGCAGTGGGAAGTGGACGGACGCCCGGTTGAGGCACCTCCCTTGCCGGAGGCCGATGCCCTGAGCTGTTACTGGCTGAAGATGGAAGACCTGCTTGAGAAGACGGCCAGCGATGAGCGGCTGGTTGTACAGCTCAAGCGTGATCTGGCCCAGGGCTTTGATCTGCCGGCGCTGAGGGGCGGGCCGTTTGAGATTGGCCCACGGGCGGGGCAATCGGAAAACAGGGATCTGCGCGACAGCGAGAAGAAGCTGCGCGACGTCGAGGCCGAATATCAGAGCTATCGCGATGCCGAACGGCGCCTGCCGGCGTTGGAAGAAGAGATTGCCTCGGCGAAAGAGGCGGGGCGACGTGCCGATCGCCTGAACAAGGCCCTGGCCTTGCTGGAAATCCGCAAGGAGCGCGCCGGGATCGAGGCGGGGCTTGAAACGGATTTTCCGGCCGGCATGGATCGCCTGCGCGGGGATGAGATCAAGCGCCTGGAGCAGTGCCTTGACCGACGGGTGGAGGCTGAACGGCAGCTCGCGATTGCCCATCGGGAGCGTGACGATGCCCGGCAAGGCCTGCAGGCCACCGGCCTGGCCGAGCGCCGTCCGCAGGTCGCCGAGCTGCGGGCACAAAGGGACCGGCTGGGCGAGGCCCAGCGCCTGGACCAGCAGTTGGCGGACAAGCGTGCCGCCGTGGCCAAGGCGAAGGCCGCCGAGGCCGAAGCCCTGGAGCGCCTGGGCGGACAGTCGGAGGCCCCGACGCTGACGACTGAGGCGGTCAGCGAGGCCGAGGAGTTTGCGCACCGGCTGGACAAGGAGCGGCGCCGGCAAACGGAACTGAAGGCCAGGCTGGATGCGGTTCCCCGTGAGGAGCCGAGCAACGCTGGGCGCCTGCCATTGCTCCTGGCCGCCTTGGGCGGGCTACTGGCGGCAGGCGCGGCACTGGTCGCCGAGGCCTGGGTGGCGTTGGTTGGTGGTCTGCTGGCTTTGGCGGGGGCGGCCTGGAGTGCGCTGACCCGGCAGCGGGGCGGGACGACATCGGCCCGTGAACAGGTAGCAAAGGAAGATTTGAGGGAGCTTGAGCAAACCCTCAGGCAACTGGAGTCCGAGCGTGCCGCGCTGGCGAAGCGCCTGGGCTTTGACCCGGCCCTGACGGCTCAGGGCATTGACCACTTTGTGCGCTTTGTCTCTGCTTACCATCAGGCGGTAGTCGCGCGCCGCGAGCTGGAAGGCGAGGTGGGCAAGCTCGAACAGGCGCGGGATTCAGCGGCCGGGGCCGTGGTCGCGTTTCTGCGTGTCTGGGGGATTGAGTCCGACACGGTACTGGCGGATCTCAAGGCCAGGCTGGATGAGCTGGAGCAGCGTCAGAGCGAGGCGGAAAAGGCCGAGCAGTTAGTGGCGCAACTGGATAAGGATATCGAGCGCCTGGAACAGGATATCGACGAACGCCGCTCCCAGGAGGCTGAGCTCTACCGCGAGGCCGGCCTGGAGCCCGGGGACCGCCGTGGCCTGGAGGCGCGTATTGAGCGGTGGGATGCCTGGAAGGCTCAGCGCGAACGACTGCTTGATGCGAGGGGCCGCGAGAATGAGCGCCGCTCGGCCCTGGGCGGCGAGGAGGAGTTGCTGGCGCAGGTCGAGGCCGACGAGCACGAGTGGCTGGAAGACAAGCGCGCCGAGGCCGAGGAAGAAGCCGCCGACCTGGCAGCGCTGCAGGATGAGCGCACGACGATCCGGCGTGATCTTGAGAGGGCGGGTACCGATCACAAGCTCGCCTCGGCATTGGCGGATGTGGATGCGGCCCGCTCGGCCTTGGAAGACCGCCTGGATGAAGTGCTGTTCGCCGAGGCCGGGCAGTTTCTTCTGGATGAAGTGGAAGCCGAACATCGCAAGGAAAGCGAGCCGGAGACCCTGGCCGATGCCCGCGAGCGCTTCCGGCGCTTCACCCATCAGGATTGGGACATCGAGCTGGATGATGAGGCCGGGCTGGTCGCCCTGGATTGTCGCCAGCAGGCCCGCCGTGGACTGGACGCATTGTCCACGGGCACCCGCATGCAACTGTTGCTGGCCATGCGCCTGGCCTGGCTGCGCCAGCAGGAGCAGGGGCGGGCCTCGCTGCCGCTGTTTCTGGATGAGGCCCTGACCACCAGTGACGAGGCGCGTTTTGCCGTGGTGGCCAAGAGTCTGGAGCAGTTGGCGGCGGAGGAGGGCCGGCAGGTCTTCTATCTCAGCGCCCGTCGCCACGAGCTGGCGCTGTGGGAGCGGGCCACCGGTCAGCGGCCCCATCATATTGACCTTGCCCGGGTGCGGGCCTGGCGGACTGATGCCGAGGCGGCCGATTTCGAGTTGCCGGAAGCCGAGTCCCTGCCCGAACCCGGCCAGGATCGTCCGGAAGACTACGCGGCCCGGCTGGGTGTCCCCGCCGCCGACCCGCGCCAGCCGACCGGCAGTCTGCCCTTGTTCTACCTATTGCGCGATGACCTGGTTTTGCTCCATCGCCTGATGGATACCTGGCGGGTGACGAGCCTGGGCCAGCTGGAAGGCCTGTTGGCAATCGATGCGGCCAACAGCGCCATCCCGGAAGCGGCCATGCGCGAGCGACTGGCCGGGCGCTGTGCCGCCGCCCGTGCCTGGATCGCGGCCTGGCAGCGCGGCCGTGGCCGGCCGGTGGATCGCCCGGCGCTGGAGGAATCCGGTGCGGTATCGGATGCCTTCATTGATCGGGTCAGTGAACTGGCCGAATCGCTGCAGGGCGATGGCGAGGCCCTGGTGGCCGCGCTGCGAGACGGGGAAGTGCCGCGCTTTCGCCGCAACTGCGCACAGGACTTGGAGGAATGGCTCAGCGAGCACGGCTACATCGATCCCGAGGAGCCCCTGGATCGGGATGCCCGCCAGCGCGAAACCCTGGCCCGCGTCGCCAAACAGGCACAGCCCGAGGACATCGAGCAGCTCCTGCAATGGCTGGAAGCGGCGCCAACGGTCCGCCAGGCCGACCAGACTCCCGCCAGGCAGGCGGCGTCCTAGGCCCAAAAGGGCGTGTGCGGCCGCCGCCTGCTGGCAATGGGCTCAGCCTGTCAGTCTTCAACCGGGTGCGCGTCCACGGGATCCTCGAAAGCGATAAAGAGCAGACAGCTTTCCTCGGAGACGCAGTGGGCCGTGTGCGGGAGCCCGGCGGGGCCATAGGCATAGGTCCCAGGATGGAGAGTGACCGGGTCCTGGCCGTCATAATCCACGCTCATTTCCCCGGCCACGAGCACCATGCGCTCGGCACTGCTGTGCCAGTGATGGTCGGCCGTGCTGTTCCCCGGCAAGCGAAAGAGCACATCCGCATTGGCTGCGGTGGGATCGCCCTGCAGTACCGCAATGCCGCAGCCCTCAGGCATCCACTCCGGGCAGGGGCCCCACTCCAGTTCGTCTGAGTCGAGGGTCCAGATAAAGGCCTTTTCTTCGGCGAAGGCGGCGGGCGCGGCCATCAGCATCGTGAATGCGATGGCGGTGACAAGGCCGGGCGTTATTGGGCTTTGGCTGTCTTTTGATTTGCGCATGTATGAATCCTTTTCCCTATTGGGTGTTGTGCTTGCCATGTCATGAACCGGCTCCCGGACCCACTCAAAAAGGAGCAGGCAGTACAGATTCGGGACATTAGGGCAATACGGGATTGGGCAGTTTTTACTGCCATCCAGGATTGAACCCCTTTCGGTTCAATGAGCACGTCGCCGCTCATCTCAGTAAACTTACTTGCAGCAAGACTCCCAGCGACTACCATTTCTTTAATAAGGAGTATCCCGGCTGATTTATAATGAGGTGTCATGAAGCCCACGGAATCGACAATCGGGGCAGCCTTGTTGGAGGCAACTACCGCGAAGAAGCATCGCCTTAGGCGAATTGCTCGCATGGCGGCAGCAATGTTTCTCTTTGGTGCCTTTGCCAGTGCGCTAGGCGCTATTCTGCTTGCGGAGTCCGCTGAGGACCGAATGCTTCGGCTTGGCTTTGCCCTTGCCGCATGCGTGGTTGCAGCGCTGCTCGTCGTCCTTCCATGGGAGCGGGGGCGGCTCAAATATTTCGCCCTCGTGGTGCCGGTTGCCTTTCTCTTCATCTACTTCTACGAGTTGCTGGTTGGTTTTAGCCCTTATACCTATCCGCTGACATTTGTTTTCGTTTATGTCTGGGTGGGCCTGGTCCTCCCGCGCTGGGCACCGCTGGCCTTGTTTCCCTTGATGGTTCTCACCTATGTAGCGCCGAAGCTGGATGATATTGCCGCGCTGCAGGCCGGTGTGGTCGCATTGCCGACCTGTCTTCTGGTGGGTGAAGGCATCAGCTTTGCAATGAATCTTCTGCGTGGTTATCAGGATGAGTTCCGTCAACAGGCAGAGATTTTCCGCCGGGTTGCCCTGGCAGCCAGAAGGATCAATTCCCTCGATAGCCAGGATGTGATGGATGAAATTGTTGAAGCTTGCCGTGAGTTGGGTTTCGATGCGGCCAGCATGATTCGGCTGCAGTCCGGTGGGCAAGAGGTGAAGGTAACCAGCCTTAGTGGTATGCCGGAATCCATCCTGGAGGCGAGTCTCAGCCTGGACCGGGGAATTGCCCGAAGGGTGCTGAACAAAGGGCATGGGGTCAGCTGGTATCGAGATCAGATCGAACAGGAAGGCTGCCCCTTGTTACAGGAATCCGACTTCGGTGCTGTCCATGCCGAACCGGTATTCATCGGGGACGATGTAGCTGCCATTCTGTTTGTCGGCAGGCTGAATTCATCAGCTGTCTCGGTTGAGGGACGGGCCGCGCTTGAGACCCTCGCTTTGGAGGCAGGCGCGGCCCTTTCCAATGCCGAACACTATACTCTCGAGCGTCTTCAAGCCCTGGAATATCGGAATCAGTCAGAGCGGGACCCGCTCACGGGGCTGGCAAATCGTCGGCTTGCGGATACCGTCTTGCCACAGGTCGCGCCGGATGATGCGGTGTTGCTCATCGATCTGGATCATTTCAAATGGGTCAATGACAGTTTTGGGCATGATGGGGGCGATAAGGTGCTGATCAGCCTGGCGGAATTCCTCCGGGCAGAATTACGTGAAGGGGATATCCCTTTCAGGGTCGGGGCGAGGAATTCATGATCCTCATGCCAAGGGCTGCTTCTCATGCCCGGCAGATTGCAGATCGATTGCTGGAACGATGGCGGGAGCAGCAGCCGGTGACCACCTTCAGCATGGGTTTGGCCGTGCATCGACCCGAGGCCAACCCAACGGAGACCTTCAAGCGTGCTGATGAAGCGCTTTACGCAGCCAAGCGTGGTGGCCGCAATCGTCTTTCCGAAGCCTTGTGATGGCCCCCGGTAATCAGGCCTAACGGTAGGGACGGAACCATTTGGGCTGCTGAGGGCGAAGACCCATGGCTGCCAGGGCCAGAAAGAGCAGGCCGAGCAGGATCACGACAATTCCCCAGACATCGGTTTCTTCCCGCAAGCCGAGGATGCCGGTGTAGATCATGAGAACGCCTATGCCGGAACTGACCAGAACCAGCAGTGCAACCAGTGGCAGGGGAATTGGTTCATGCCTCACCGAGCCATTGCTGCGCATGGCATAGCCCTTCTCCGCCCGGCATTTGGGGCAGTGGACGCTACCATCCTCGATTTCGGTGTTGCAGTACGGGCACTGTTCCATGGCGGGGATTGTCCCAAGGTGTGGCCTGGCTGTCCAATCACTGGCTGGTGGCTAGGGTCGCCACCAGCTGTCTTTGTGACGTCCAGCCTGGCGCAGGGATTCCAGACCAAACTCCAGCACCCCGGCAACCACCAGCACAGCCACCAGGGCGAAAACCAGTGGATGGTCGCGATTGAAGACGTCTAGCCAATCCAGTAACAGCAATAGACCAAGGCCGATCACTGCGGTCGCAATCAAGACAATGAACACCACACGCAGGCGGCGAACAGTCTGTTCCCTGATTCTGAACATGTCCAGAGACATTGGAAACTCCCTTTCGCTTGGGGAAACTTAGAAACGCGGATTCTGATTCCCTTGTTCTGTCAGTTGTTGGCCTCGACGCCTTGCCGCTCGCAGCTTGATGGCAAACAGCGGTACGTGGATCAGCAATAACAGCAAGCCGAGGCTCAGCCACGTACTGCGCATCAGTGCCGGCCAGCTCTCGTCCAGTGACCGCGAGGCATCAATCTGTAAGTGAACGGCGCCGCTAGCGTCTTCGCCGAGACGGGTCACCATGCCCTCCAGGCGGAAGGGCTGGGCCTCGGATCTCTGAGTGAGTTTCAGCAGTTCGTTCCAGCGAATAAGCTCACGACGACTGTGCTGCACGGAGGGCAGTTCCGCCTCGCCGCCGTTCGTCACTTCTAGAAGTATCCCACCCCGCTGGCGGTCGAGAATGGATTCGGCCAGGACTTCCCGGTAATCCAGGATGGCGTGGTTACTGATATCTCGCCCGTGGAGGTAGAACCGCTCCAGGTTATCGCGAAGCATGAGCCCCCGAACCTCGTCACCGTCAGCGGTCTGAAATAGATCGTGGACCCCATCCCAGCTTTCCGGTGCCTCCTCCATGTCGAGGATCATGTCGGAGAGCAGCAGTCGCCGGGTATCCTGGCACCGGCGCGAGAACAAATTGCCACGATCCTCTCGCTCTGCATCTGAGCAAGCCTGTTCCACCAGATTCACGGCGTGGCCAGGGTTGGAGATGACCCGGATTTCCCGCCGCCCATGGCCGCCGACCAGCATTTGCTCAACACCGGACAGTTCGCGGACATCGAGAAAATCACCCTGTGCAAGCATGCGCAGGTGGTCGGGCAGGGCGTCGGGTTCATTGGGCAGTAATTCCCCGTCCCAGCGAATCCGGGAGCAGTCGATAAGTCCTGCCACCTGATTGCTACTGGGCGTCTCCACCTGGCAATGGGCTTGCCCGGACAGTGACACCAGATCGCCCTGTCGCGGTGGGTTTTCGGCCAGTGACTGGCTGTCATGATACTCCCGTATTTCGTGGCCGCTGATGACATGCTGGGCGAGGACCATGTCACCGATGGGGCCGGGGGAATTGAGGAGCATGGTGACGACAGCACCCAAGGCTACCAGTGTCAGGCTCAGGTGCTTGCCCCAGTAGTGGGGTCGGGACTGGATCATTTCCGCATCAATGCTGAAGTCGTGATTGAGGCGGACAGCGGAGCGATCCATGACCCGGATATCGGCCTCCACCGTACGGCCCACCAGGCCACCAAGCTTGTGAAACCAATGCGGGGGCACCGAGAAGGGCAGGCGATCCCCGAGGGCGGGCTGTCCCTGGTCGGGGCCGCCATTGGGGGCCGGCACCATGAAGATATCCAGTGGACCGGAGACCCGGTTGACGCGGGCGGGCATGCCCGGTCGATAGGGTCGCCAGAACAGCCACAGCCCCAGCAATGCCAGGATCCCGGCTGCGGTGACCCAGATCTGGCGGGCGATTTCTCCGGCTACTCCGGCGGCGATGGCCAGGGCGATGAAGCTGCCGATCCAGGCCATGCTGGAGAGAAAACCGATCCCGCGGCCTTCCCGATCCTCGGTTTCAGCGGGCGTCTCCAGGCGCTGGTCCAGGATGCGGATATCCTGACGAGGACTGCCATCCTCAACGGGGCCGTCATTGCCGAAAACGCACTTTAGCGCGCCTCGTACCCCGGCTTCCCACTGGTCTTCCTGGGCCTCCCGGCGCTGCTGACGTTCCTTGCCCCCCTGCAGGTCGAACTCGCCATTAAGGGAAATCACTACGGCGTAGCGACCCGAAAATGCGACTTCCGCCTCGTTGTATTCCTTCAGGAAAAGGGCAGCGTCATAGGGCAGGATGACTTCCACGCCACCGATCTGATCGTGCCAGGTGGTGTGGCCGCCCGTATCCAGGCCGTGGCGCTCGAAAGGTCCGCTGAGCCGATAAACTTCGTTGCCATCGAGCTCCAGGGTTCGGTCTGAGCGGGTCGGGTCGATGAGCTGGCCCCGCAGCGCGTCCAGCTCACGACTGTCCAGTTGGCGCAGGCTGGGCAGCTCTTCCCGCGTCTGCTTGGCGGTGCGCTGGGCACGACGGAGCCTGCGCTGGTAGCCGACAACGCTGTAAGCGGATACAAAGACAATGATCAGGACCAGCGCGATCTGGACCAGGAACATGAAGTCGTTCAATGGAATTCCCCCTTCCTGCTTCGGAACCTTGTTGGTTCTCTATGACTGACGCAGCCGAACTATACGCCAGTCACAGGGGAGGTCCAAGCCGCTTTCAGGACGGCGGTGACTGTCTTGGCGGACCCTTGACGGTAGTATGATCCACAAGCCCCTGATCCACGGCGTTCGCCAGGTCATTGCTGAGGGCGTCGCGTATCTCCTCGAAGGGGCGGTTGACGCCAAGGATGCCTATGGCACGGTTACGTCCGTGGGTCTTGCCGAGGTAGAGGGCCATGTCGGCAATGTTGAGCGCCTTTTCCCAGTTTATTTCCTGTTCGGGGATGCCGGCGAATGGGAGCTGGATAAAGCCGCCTGTGGCGGTGACCGTTAGCATCGCGCCATGAACTTCGATGGGGTCCTTGCCAATGGCTTCCAGTACACGAGCAACGTAGTCCGGCAAGGCTGCAGGGTCCATGTTTCGCAGGAACATCAGGATTTCCTCGCCCCCCCAACGAATGACCATATCGGAGCTTCGGGAAATCGCCTTGAGGCGACCGGCCAATTCCCGCAGGACCACATCGCCGCCGGAATGACCATATTGGTCATTGATTCGCTTGAAGAAATCCACATCCAGGAGTAGGAGGGCATCAGGGTGAAGCTGAGCGCGTCGCTCCTTCCCGCCGTCGCCACGCTGCTGCATTTCCTTCTGGAAGGATCGTCGATTCAGAAGGCCGGTCAGGGTGTCGTGCACGGACTGGTATTCCAGCTGCTTGTTGGCGACCGTCAGGCGCAGGTTGGCTCGTCGGGCAGCGCGGTAGGCCTGCCAGAGGAGGATCAGGCTCATGATCACAACAATGACGAAAAGGATGGTAATGCGCTGCTGCAGGCGACTGTTCTCGATGACCCGCTCCTGAAGCTCATTGCGTTCTTCAAGTAGCTCGATCTGTGTGGCCTGCTCACGGGTCTCGTAGCGGGTCTGTAGCTCACTCAGGCTCTGGTCTCGTTCTGCCTGAAAAACCCTGCTTTTCAATTCCCGCTGTTTCTTCAGGGTTTCGATGGTTTCTTCCATTAAACCTGCTTCATTGTAGGCTTCTGCCATGTAGCCCAAGAGATCGGCCATATTGGCATCACTGTAGAATTCGGCCAATCGGCTGTGGGCGGCTTCCATTTCCTCAATGGCGTCATCGACCTCGCCCAGCATGATGGCCAGATAAGCCAGGTTGAATTCCAGCAGGGGGCGTGTGTGTTCGTCCTCCAGATCGATTGCCATGGCGAGTGCCCGTTGCAGGGTTTCGCGGGCATCCTCGAAGTTTTCCATTTGAATCTGGGCAGAACCGATATTGTTGAGGCTGGTGACGATGATGTCTGGCCGTTCCAGCTCTTCTGCCCAGTCAATGGCTTCCTCGTGGGCCTGAATGGAGGCTTCCTTGTCCTCCATCTGGGCAAATATGTAGCCCTTGAGCAGGAAAAACTCCGGGAGGTAGATTCGGTAGTCGAGATCCTGGGTCTCTCTGATACCACGCCGTACCATCCGCAACGCCTGATCATAATTTCTTAATTCAGCCTGCATCTGGGCAATGCTGTAGTTGAGGAACTGGCGTCTTATCTGGGTGCGCTCATCATCCGTTTCCTGCACCGCATCATAGGCTGCCAGGAAGTGGGAAAGAGCGTCTTCGTACTGACTGTGAGCGCGCAGCAGGCGCCCGGAGAGGTTATGCGCATAGTAGCGCACCCGTGGAGAATGGACTTCAGGCAGAATCCTTTCGAGCAATGGGATCTGGGTCATGGCTTCATCATTGTCATCGAGGCGCCACATCACGTCCGCTCGAAAGGCAAGGGCCTCTGCAATTACATCGGGGTGGCCGTCATCCTCCGCCAGACTCACAAGCTCCCGGCTCTCTTGCCTGGCCGCGTCTTCATCTTCCTGGCTAAGAAAGTCCAGCATGTAATAACCACGGGCACGGACGCGCGTGGCCGTGGGTGTTTCCCCGTCCAGCTCTTCGATGACAGCCGCCAACAAGGCAGCCCGTTCGTCCGCAGGCTGTTCAAACAGGGTGATGTAGTCATCAAGCTTGGATTCCAGGGCCGGATCCATCTCGGGCGGAGCCGACAGCGCGGGGGCGGCGAGCAGACCAAGAGACAGGAACAACACGGAGAGATTCCGCGTTATGGTAAGAAGCCTGATTGAGCCTTGGCAGGACAAGAGCGCCGCCTCCTTCAGTGGGGTCGGGCTTGAGCTTACAAGAGAAAACACCATCCACGCAGCCAGTTGACCCTTGGACTTATGGCGAGTGGTAGGAAAATCGGGACCGATGGTGCCTTCACGCCCCTCGAGAGCGTTATTTAGGCCAGACTGATGCTGGATGTGATCTCGGTGCCCATCGAGTAGTCTTGGTGGTTTGGGTGGCAAACGGACGACTATGAGGTCTTCAAATGGATGCCATTGTCGCGGAAGCGGTAAGCAAACGATTCGGCGAAACTCAGGCTCTGGATCAGGTGAGTTTATCGCTGAGACCGGGTACGGTGCTGGGCCTGCTGGGTCCCAACGGGGCCGGCAAGACCACCATGGTGCGAATTCTGGCCACCCTTCTGCTGCCGGATTCTGGCCGGATCATGGTGGATGGCCATGACCTCCTTCGCAATCCACAAGCGGTACGGCGGGTCATCGGGCTGACAGGACAGTATGCCTCGGTGGATGACAAGCTGACCGGGATGGAAAACCTGATTCTGATCGCCCGCTTGCTGGGGCAATCGCGATCACAGGCCCGGACCAGGGCCAGGGAATTGTTGCGGGATTTCAGTTTGGAAGAGGCCGCGGGGCGCGCGGTTCAGACCTATTCAGGGGGTATGCGTCGCCGACTGGATTTGGCGGCAAGTCTGGTGGGGAATCCCCGGATACTGTACCTGGATGAGCCCACCACCGGCCTGGATCCCCGGGCCCGCAAGCAGCTGTGGCAGCGACTCCGAGGCATGGTCGCTGCCGGGATGACGGTCTTGTTGACCACCCAGTATCTGGAAGAGGCCGATGCCCTGGCCGATGACATCGTGGTCATCGACCGGGGACGGGTGATTGCGAAGGGAACGCCTGACGCACTCAAGGAGCAGGTGGGTGGGCAGATTCTGAGACTGCGACCACGGGATCCGCTGCAGCTGGCCGAAATCGCTGAGGCGGTGGCGGCGCTGATCGGGGAAATGCCGGATGTTGACGGGCGCACTGTCTCCTGTCCGGTGTCGGATCCTGCCTTGCTGACGCAGGTGGTCAGGCGCCTCGATGAGCAGGGGCTGGCCTTGCAGGATTTTTCCCTGCGTGGTGCCAGCCTGGATGACGTTTTCCTCAAGCTTACCGGCCACCGGGCGGAAAGTGGAGAAACGGCAGAGGAGGGCGATCAGGGTGCCTGATTCCAATCACCGTTTTTTCGATGGCCTGAACCAGACCCTGACGCTGGCTTGGCGGACACTGGTTCAGATTCGGCACAACCCCTGGGAGTTGGGTGATTTCAGCATCCAGCCCGTACTCTTTCTGTTGCTGTTTCTCTATGTCTTCGGCGGCGCCATCGCCGGCTCCACGGAGGCGTATCTGCAATTCATTCTACCCGGTGTGATCGTGATGAACATGGTCTTCGTGACGGTCTATGTGGGGCACGGCCTGAACATGGATCTGACCCGAGGCGTATTCGATCGCCTTCGTGCCCTGCCCATTGCCCGTTGGGCACCACTGGCGGGCAGGATTACCGCGGACCTGGTGAAGCAGGCCTGGTCCATTCTGCTCCTGCTGGCAATCGGCTTCCTGCTTGGCTATCGTCTGGAGGGTACGGTAATGGGGCTGCTGGGTATGTCATTGCTGCTGCTGACCTTTGCCCTTGCATTTTCCTGGGTAATGGTCTGGATTGGCGTGATTGCCCGGGACCCGGAGCATGTCCAGTTATTTGGTTTTACCGCGCTGTTTCCAGTGACCTTTGTGAGCAATGTATTCGTCCCGACTGAGTCCATGCCCCCCTGGCTACAGGTCGTAGTTGAGCTGAATCCCGTGTCCTTGTTGGCTGAAGCATCCCGAGGGTTGCTCAATGGAGAGGCGTTTCTGCAACCGGCATTATGGTCCATGGCATGGGCCCTGGGTATCGGGTTGGTTTTTGCACCGTTAGCCTTGCGGGCCCTGGAGCGTCGTCTGGCATCAGGTAGTTCTCCTTGAAGTGATGGTTTCGGGATGTCACTTACTGGAAAATCTTGCTCATCCGCACTCGGTGCGGTTGCGGCCGTTGCGTTTCGCCTCATATAAAGCCTTGTCGGCGCGAGTGACCACGGCCTCGGCATCCTCGGTGCCTTCATTGATGGCCAGCCCCAGGCTGATTGTCAGGGACAGCCGTCCTGCACTGGTCTTGAAGTCCTGATTTCCCACCACCTGACGAACCTTCTCGGCGACGAGGTAAGCGGGTTCCTTGTCCGTATTCTGAAGAAGTATCAGGAACTCCTCGCCCCCCCAGCGGGACACGCGGTCCTCAGCCCGCACGGATGCACTGAGACGATGGGCCAGTTCCACCAACACTTCGTCGCCCACATCATGGCCGTGGCTGTCATTCACCTGTTTGAAATAGTCCAGGTCGGCCATGATCACGGCATAGCGTTGATGATGTCGGCGGGATAGGGCATGGGCAGCGGCCAGTTCCTGATCCATGGCGCGGCGATTGAGCAGACCGGTGAGGGGGTCTGTCAGGGCACTCTGGCGTAGCTGTTGTGCAGCGATGAAGTTCTGCACGTAACCATTGTAAAGAAGCTCGGCAAGGATGCAGGCCACGACCACCATGACGGCCGGGTAAATCAGATTGACGGCGGCCGCAATCAGGTCGACGCCGTTGTGGCTGAGTAGCAGCGGCAGCGCCAGCAGGGGCAGGCCATAGATGACCGGGATATCTCTCAACCCCCGGGTGGCGGCCACTGACATGGCGCCAATGGTCATGATCAAGCCCTGGGCAGTGTATTGCACGGGGGCGCCGTCATAGACCTTCTCATTGGCAAAAATGCCCACCATCATGAACATCATGGCAAAGGCGAGGAGCAAGAGCATCGGCCGGGGCCAGTCACCCAGCGGAAAGCGCCAGCGCAGGACCAGGATGACTAGGGCGGGGATCAGGACCGGCAATCGCCACAGCGCATTCCGCAGGCCGATGCGGTGGTGGTCTTCGTAGAGCAGGAACTCGATAAGTTGGAAGGCGGGCAGAATGAAGAGGACCGCCACCGCCGCCACCACACCAATACGCCGGGCCAGTTGACGCTGGTAGTTTCGGAAATCACTTTCCCAGGCCGTTGGGATGGACGGAAAGAGCAGGTCCAGAATGTGCTGGACGCGCGGGCCTGGCATTGCATACCCCCTTTGCCGGTGGCAGGTGGTCGCGGCTGATGGCCTCCCTGCCTGGGCTAATTTGTCGGGGCGGTCCGCTGCTCCTTTCTCACAAACAAATCATAGCGCAAGTGGTTACTGGACCGCGACTCGGCAGATTGTTGCCACGCCCAGGGCATCGATAATGCCTCGCGCATAGTCGTATCCGTGCTGTTCGATGCCGGCCAGATCGCGAAAGCCCAAGGTAGTGGCATCGGCCAGGGGCGGGGTGAAGCGGATATCGGCGTCGGCAAGGGTCCGGTCGGCAGCCTGGTGGCTGGCGGCAAGCACGGAATCCATGAGTATTTCCATCATGCCGGGCACACCCCGTTGCTTGCGATACTGCTTGCCCCGCAGGAGACTGACCCAGGGAGAGGGGAAGTCGTCACGTGTGGCAGACACGCCCCGAGGCGCACGCACATCGCTGGTGAGCAGTCGGGCCACCCGGGGTCGCAGCAGGTCACCGGGCAGGTTGTTCAGGACGCCGCCGTCCACGTGGATCTCGCCGTTGTTGATTACCGGTGTCACCAGACCGGGTATGGCGCCTGTAGCCCGCACGGCACGCCACAGGGAGCCGCTTTCATGCACGGTCAGCTGCTGCCGGGAGATATTGGTGGAGACGCAGCAGAAGGGGCGCCAGAGATCCTCGATCAGCAGATCGCCATAGGTCTTGCGGCTGACGTAATCCAGCCGCTTGCTGCGGAGCAGACTGAACGCGGGCAAGGTGTACTCCCGCCAGGGATTGGATTGGACGAAGGCCCATTCTGCCTGGGCCAGGATGTCCGCCGGGGCCATACCTCGGGCGTATAGGGCGCCCACCACCCCACCCATGCTGGTGCCGGCAACCAGGTCCACCGGTACGCCCGCCTCCTCCAGGGCCCGGATGACGCCGATATGGGCAATGCCCCGGGCGCCGCCCCCGCTCAGGGCCAGGCCAATGGACCGGCCGGTCAGGCGGCGCGCCAGACTGGCCATCTGCCGCGGACAACCGCTTCGCAGGTGGTGGTGAGTATCCACCGAGCGGGGCTCCAGCCAGCGGTCGGAATGATGGGGCAGGGTGGTTTCCTGGGCATGTAGCAGAACCAGGTGGACCCGTGGCGCCACGCCGGACTGGCGGCGGGCCGAGAGCTCCTGATAGAGCAGGGTTTCCAGACCCTTTGGCTCCGGGTCGTCTTCGCTGTCCGCCAGTACCAGAATCTCATCGGCCCGCTCCAGACAACGTTGCGTCCAGGCGCTGGGCTGCTCACCCGCGTCACAGGGGTCGGTCAGATAGAACACCAGTTCATGGCGGGACTCCTGCTGCTCCAGCCACAGACCAAGACCGGTATGGGCCGGATCGCCGGGACCGGCGTGGGCCAGCGTTTCCCGGCCCAGGCGGCGGCCAATCTCGCCTGGATCCAGTAGCAGGCTGTCACCGTGGCTTCTCAAGGCCTTCTGCAGTTGCAGCAGGAATACCTTGGGCGCGGCCAGACGACCGGCCCGGATCACGCAGACGGCCCTTGGGGCAGCCGTTTGATTGCCGTTTCCCTGTTGGGCCCGGTCCAGTCTTTCCACCACCAGGCGGCCTACAGACAGCGCCAGCTGGGGGTGGCGTCGGCTGAGATGATCGAAATCCACCCGGGTCAGACGGACCAGGGTGCTGGCATGGGTTGCCACCACGCGAGCGGAGCGAGGCTGGTCACGCAGTACCGCCATTTCACCCACCATCTCGCCCGCGGTAACCGTGGCGATGGCCTGCAATCCACCGTCCTGATTGCTGCCAAGAATGCGTAGCTGGCCGCTGACCAGGATATAGAGGCTGTCGCCCGGTGCCCCCTGGTCGAAGAGCATTTCGCCGGGCTCAAGCTGCTGCCATTTCAGACGGTCTTCCAGGGCGCGCCAGGTTTCATCTTCCAGGGTGCCGAAATAACGGCGGATCAGTTTGCCGATCTGATTGTGCCGCATGCGTCGCAGCACTTCTGCTTCCAGGGCGGCCCTGAGCGGAGGATGCTTTGCCACGGCTTCATCGAAGGTGCCGGCCGGCAGGCGGGCCAGCAGCGTGGTGCCCACGGCTCTGACCGTGGCGCTGCGAAAACCACCCACCAGCAGGGCCATCTCGCCAACGGGTTCCCCCGGCATGACGCGGCCGACCCGGCGGGCCGCCTCAAAATCATCGCTCTCGCTCTTGGGGGCCAGCACATGCAAGGCGCCCGACAGCACCACATACATGGCATCGGCGCTGTCGCCGGCCTGAAACAGATCCTGGCCATCGGCAAGCCGGACTTCCCCCATTCGACCGGCCAGCGACTCCACCACCGCCCCTTCAATGTCGGCGAAGATGGTGGAGGTTCGCAGAGTCTCACTGATTCGGCGTTTGCCGATGTTGCCGTGGTCCATACCCTTTCCAATGTCCTAACTCCCTGAGTTGTCACAGTATAGTCGTAAGTTGCTGTTCCGTCCGCCTGATGCCAATGGCCCCGAATACGCTTGACCGGGACCGGGGGGCAGGCGGACCATGAACTCTGGGAGGGCCACGGAGGCCGCGTATGACGGATCGAAGCGAGGAACTGGAAGCCGGGTTGCTCACGCTTGTGGTCGAGGTGATCAGCGAACTCCACCCGGGCCGTCCCGTACCCGAGCTGGACAGGGACACCGACCTGGAAGCCGAAGCCGGACTGGACAGTCTGGGGCGGGTTGAGTTGATGCTGCGCGTGGAAAAACGCTTTGGTGTCAGCGTCCCGGACGAGGAGGCGGTCGGGGCGAAAACACCCGCTGATCTGATTCGGGCCCTGCAGGAGCGTGGCGCCAAACCGGTTGCCGTGAGCACCGAGCCCGAAGCACGGGAGTCAGCGCCAACGGCAGCCGCTGCCGAGCCGAAGCAGGCCGGGACCCTGCCCGAGGTTCTGGATTGGCATGCGAACCGTGCCGGAGAGCGCCGCTGTCTGACCCTGTTCGATGACAGTGGCCAGGGGCCGGGCCTTGACCATGAGGCCTTGCGTCGGGGCGCGGCGGAAGTGGCAGCCGGCCTGCGCGAGCGTGGTATCGGCCCGGACGACACCGTGGCACTGATGTTGCCCACCGGTCTGGATTTCTTCTTCGCCTTTCATGGCGTGATGTGGGCCGGGGCGGTACCGGTTCCCTTGTATCCGCCGGTACGGGCCAGTCAATTGGAAGACCATCTTCGCCGTATCGGCGGTGTCCTGGAAAACGCCGGGACCCGTTGCTTTATCGCTTCCAGGGAAACGGTTCGGGCAGGGCAATTGTTGCGGGGGCTGGCAGCGGCACTGGATCATGTGGTGACCGTCCCGGCTCTTCGACGGGGGGTAGCCCCTGCGGACCGGGTACCGCGCAAGTCTGATGACCTGGCCTTCCTCCAGTACACCTCCGGTACCACCGGCCAGCCCAAGGGCGTGATGCTGACCCACGGCAACCTGCTTGCCAATATCCGCAGCATGGGGCAGGTGGTCGAGGCGAGTTCCGACGACCATTTCGTCAGCTGGCTGCCCCTCTATCACGACATGGGCCTGATCGGCGCCTGCCTGGGCACCTTGTACTACAGCATCCCCCTGACCCTGATGTCGCCGCTTCAGTTCATGGCGCGGCCACAGCGCTGGCTATGGGCCATACACCGTCATCGGGCCACCCTGTCAGCCGCCCCGAACTTTGCCTACGATCTTTGCGCCCGGCGCCTGGCGGACGAGGACGTTGAGGGCCTGGACCTGTCCAGCTGGCGAGTTGCCTTCAATGGGGCCGAGCCGGTCAGCCCCGGGACCCTCGAAAGCTTCTGCGAGCGTTTCGGGCCCCATGGATTTTCCCGCCGGACCATGAGCCCGGTCTATGGTCTGGCCGAGTCCTCGGTGGGGCTGAGTTTTCCGCCCCTGGACCGGGGACCCTGGGTGGATCGGGTCAAGCGGGATACCTTTGAGCGCCGGGGCAAGGCGGTGCCGGCCAATTCAGATGACCCCCACCCGCGACTGTTTGTGGCCTGCGGCAAGGCCCTGCCCGGGCATGAGCTTCGAGTGGTGGATGACAAGGGCAAGCCGGTGGCGGATCGTGTCCAGGGTCGGCTGGAGTTCCGTGGGCCTTCCTGTACTCGCGGCTATTTCCAGAACCCGGCGGCGAGCGAGAAGCTTTTCAGTGACGATGGCTGGCTGGATTCCGGTGATCTGGCCTATCTGGACCGGGGGGAGCTGTTTCTCACCGGGCGGGTCAAGGACCTGATCATCCGGGGCGGCCGCAACTATTACCCCTATGAGATCGAACAGGCGGTCTCGCAGATTCCGGGGATTCGCAGCAACAATGTCGCGGTGTTTGCCAGCCCCGACCCCGACACCGGAACCGAACGGCTGGTGGTGGTGGCCGAGACCCGGGAAACGGCACAGGAGCGACTGAAGGAACTGGAGCAGGCGGTCCGGGATGCCAGTCTGGAGTTGCTGGAGACGCCACCGGAAGTCATCAGCCTGGTGCCGCCCCAGTCGGTACCCAAGACCTCCAGCGGCAAGATCCGGCGGCCGGCCTGTCGGGCACTGTTTGAACAGGGCCGCCTGGGACAACGGCACCGTCTGGGGGCTCAGTTGTTACGCCTGCTGGGGCGTGGGCTGCCGCAACTGATGCGTCGCGGTGCGCGCCGGGTCGGGCGAGGGTTGTTCAACCTCTGGCTGTGGCTGCTGGTGCTGATCTTTGCCTTGCCCCTCGCCGTGATCATGACCCTGCTGCCAGGTCGTCGTCTCCGGGCGGCGGTATCCCGTTTTGGCGCCGGGATGCTGGGGCTGTTGAGCGGGGCCGGGCCGGTGGTGAGCGGCCGTGAGAATCTACCGGACGGCCCCTGCGTGGTGGTCTGCAACCACGCCAGTTATCTGGACGGTTTCGGCCTGCGGGCTGCATTGCCCGGTTCACTGGTATTCGTGGTCAAGCGTGAAATCGTGCGCAATCCACCCTTGTGGTGGTTGTTGCGCCGGGCGGGTGCAACACCTGTGGAGCGTTTTGATTATCGTCGCAGTCTTGCCGACCTGGAGCAGGCCATGGCACGGATGGCATCGGGTGAGCGCCTGATGTTCTTCCCGGAAGGTACCCTGACCCGGGCGCCCGGACTGCAGGCCTTTCGGGTAGGCGCTTTCATGGCCGCGGTGCGCAAGGGGGTGCCGGTGGTACCGGTCAGCATCCGCGGCTCTCGTGACATGCTTCGAGGTTTCAGTTTTTTCGTGCGCCCCGGCCGTGTGTCGGTGACCGTGGGTAAGCCCATTCATCCTGACGGGGATGACTGGGACGCTGCGCTGAAATTGCGTGACCAGGCTCGGGATTGGATTCTCGAGCACTGCGGTGAACCCGATCTGGGTACCCACACCAGCAGCCTGATGGACCTGCGAAAGAATATTGGCCTCTGATGGCAGCTTTTCGGAGTGGCCGCCGTATTCCATGACGGTGTTGACCTTTCCTGTCAGCACTGGCCGCTTCGGCGGTCATGACCTCTTCCTGGGAACCATTCCGGGCTGCCGGCGAGACCGGCAGCCCGGCCTTTTGCCGAGACGGGGTTTCTGACTAGCGGGCTTCCGGGAGATAGGGGGCGCGATTGTTCAGGATCTGCTGCTGTTGCTCCCGGGACAGGCCGCTGCCCCGGCGCAATGGCCGCAGAGTCTCGCGCACTTCGAGGCTGTCCCAGTCGGAGGCAAACAGGATTCGTTCAGCACCGATCAGCGAGACTGCTTGGGCCACATTGTGCCGATTGCGTCGGTGGGCGGTCCGACCGGCCGTATCGCCGGCATAATCCCGGTCCCGCGCCCAGGCTGCGGAGATGTCGAACCAGAGATTATCGTGTTGAGGGAGGTCCCGGGCCAGGCGCTCGATGGCCCGCAAGGTATCCGTGTCAACAATGCCGCCCCCACCCAGGTGGGCCAGTTGAACCGGGACGGTGGGAGCTTTCGGGAGGACATGCTCGAGAAATATTTCTGCTTCCTCGACGCCATAGCGTGAGCCCCGCGGCCGCAGATGGATCACGATGGCCAGTGACTGCTGCTCGGCTGCCGCGAACACTGACGCCAGAGCCGCGAGTTCCTCAGCGTCGTGCAAGTCCACATCACTGTTGGCGAGGTGCAGCTTGATACCGGTGGCACCGGACTCGGCGCAGCGTTGCACTTCCTCCAGGGCGTAGTCGGCAATGGGGCTGATGCCGCAGAAGGCCACCAATCGTTCCGGGAAACGCCGGGCCTGTTCGAGCACAAAGTCATTTTCCCGTTTGACCTTGTGATACTCATTCTCAAAGCGGATCTCGGGGATGGCGTACATATAGCCCAGCGACAGGATCACCGCCTGATCGATTCGGTAGCGATCCATCTGGCGGAGCAGGATATCGGCATCCTGTATGCCGCGGCTGAGATCGCCGGGGCGCTCACCCCGGGCCAGCTGTACCCGGGGCAGTGCTCGTGCACCGCTCTCGCTTCGGATATGGATGTGGTGATCCGCCACCGGTGGTGGCAGCCCATCCGGCGTGCCGGCACAGCCGGCAATCAGCAGCGCAATGAACGGTGCCAATCGTAGTCTGAAAAGGATATTCTGGAGTCTTGGCATGCCTGGGACTACAGCAGATTGGCGCAGTCGGCACAAGCCGTGGGCATGCAGCAGGCAGGGTGAGAATTGGCCGAGTGTCGGCATTTGGGATTTGGGGATGTTCAGGGAGTGGTAAATGGGGACTTTTTTGCGTTCGGTGTTGCTGGTGCTGCTCATGGTCGGTTTGGGAGCCTGCTTGAGCGACGGCGATGGGGGCCTGCCCGGCGGTCAGGATCTGCCGGGGGGCTCCGACAACGGTGATGATCAGAATGGAGACGCGGGTGGAGAGGAAGACGATCTCGCCGCTCTCGCAGAAGAGATTCGCGCCATCGCCCGGGACCATGGCCTGGATGGCGATATCCGCCCGGGCCTTGCACCAGTCCGCCCGGATGAAGATGAGCTCGTCCGGCTCGGCCAACTGCTGTTCTTCAGTGCCACCTTGAGCGGCAACCGGGACGTGGCCTGCGCCAGTTGTCACCATCCGGATCTTGCCATGGGTGATGGTCTGTCCCTGCCCATCGGAGTGGCAGCACATGCACCGGAACGCCTGGGGCTGGATCGAGAGCTGGACCCGGAGCAAGACCTCGACCCCCGGGCCGACGACGGTCCCAATGTGCCCCGCAACAGCCAGACCATATTCAACACGGCCCTTTATAATCGAGCCCTGTTTCACGATGGCCGGGTCTTTGTTCTGGACGAGGAAGTGGCCCCCGGCGGGCAGGGTCAGACCTTCAATACCCCGGAGAGCGGCAACCTCCCCCATGCGGGCGAGGGCGACAATCTGCTCGAAGTGCAGGCCCTGTTTCCGCTGCTCAGTGACCAGGAAATGCGAGGCTTTACCCACCCGGAACTGGTGCCGGAAGAATATCGGGCGCATCTGATCGAGCGGCTACAGGATGCCGAGCCGGGCCCGGGTCCGACCTGGGAGGAGCGGTTTGCCGCCGCCTTCCCGGAGGATCCGGACCCCATCAATCTGGGCAATCTTCAGCGGGCGCTGGGTGCCTTTCAGGCATCAATGACATTCGTGGACAGCCCCTGGCGCTATTTTCTCGTTTCCGACGAGGAGGAAACGCCCGACTTGTCGGAAGATGCCCTGGAAGGGGCCCGTCTGTTCATGACCATGCCCGAGGAAGGGGGCCTCGGCTGCATAAGTTGCCATAGCGGTGATCGCTTTACCGATGAAAGCTTTCACAATGTGGGTTTCCCCCAGATTGGACGCGGCAAGCGCCAAGGGGGAACGGACTCCGGTCGCTGGGGCGTGACCCAGGAGCCGTCGGGCATGTTTGCCTTTCGGGTCCCCAGCCTGCTCAACGTTGCAGTGCGGGGGCCGTATGGTCATGCCGGCAGCCTCCAGACCCTGGAAGACGCCATCAAATGGCATGCCGACCCGGAATACTGGCTGACTCGTATTGATGAAGTGCTGGCCGGTCTGGTTCAGTTTCACTCGCTCAATGTCCATGAGCTCTATCCCCGGGCCGCCGAGCTGACTGCCGAGGTGCAGGAACACGACAGCTTCGCCGCCAGTCGCGAGTTCTTGCCGCCGGTGGCGCCGGATTCGGAGGCCGTGGATCAGCTGGTGGCCTTTCTGGAGTCGCTCACCGATCCCTGTGTCGAAGATGGTCAGTGCCTGAGCGATTGGGTTCCGGCCAGGGAAGATGACCCGGATGGGTTCCTCCTGGTTCGAGATGATCCTTTTCCGGGCAACGGAGATGATGGCGAAGGTGGGGGTGAAACCTACCCGGAATACATCGCCCTGGATCATTCCCAGCGAGCGGACCGTGACAGCTTCCCCGAGGCCCTGGGCTGTACTGGTGGTCCCTCGGATGTGAGCAATCAGGATCGCCAGGCCTTTGTCTTCCGGGATGATCTCGGCCTGGATCTGCCCCATGGCTTTTCGGAAGCCGGCTGGACCATCGACGGCCAAAGCGGCGTGGAAATGCGTATGTTCGCGGGCGGGATCACAGCAGCCTATCTGGACGATGACTGCTGGCCCGATCTGCTTTTTTCCAGCGGTGAGGAACAGGGGCTCGTGTTCTACCGCAACCTCGGGGGCCAGTCTGGGTTTGAGCAGTCGGATGCCTTGGCGCCGCCGGACGCCCCTGACTACGGATTCTTCACCAATGTCTCGGTAATGGATCTGAACGGCGACTATTACCAGGAGCTTCTGGTTAGCAACCTTAGTCCCAGGGAAGGGGTAAAGGTGCTGGGCATGGATGATTCCGGCGGCTACCAGGAAATCGCCGAACTGCCCATGTCGAGAAGCACCTGGGGCATGGCCTTTTCGGATTTTACCGGCTCCGGCCTGCCGGGTATCTTCATGGCCCACTGGTCCGGGGGCGTGGATGGTCTGGCCCCGGCCTTGTGGATCAGCGAGGGTGATCGCCTGGTGCCTGCCGACGAATTTGGCGGTACTTCATCCGCCCAGCTTGATCAGAATTTCAACTTTTCTCCCATCTTTGCTGATTTCAATGACAGTGGAGGGCAGGACCTGGTCATTGCTTCCGATTTTTTCACCAGCTCCGTTCTCGCTCATGCTCCCGGGGCTGGTCGTTTCTTCCGCAATATTACCGACCGTTCCGTTATTACAGACGAAAATGGTATGGGCGCTGTGGTTGGGGATTTTGACAACAATGGCAAGCTTGACTGGTTCGTGACTTCAATATTCGACAAGGTCGATGAGCCCGCGGGCAACTGGGGCACCAGCGGTAATCGCTTTTACAGGAATATCAGTGAAGACGGCCATGTTCGATTCGAGGATGCCACCGAGGAAGTGGGAGTCAGAGAGGGTGGCTGGGGCTGGGGTGCCTGTGCCGCGGATTTCAACAACAACGGATTCCTTGATATTTTTCACGTCAATGGCTTCGGTGTCATGCCACCCTATGTTCCCTGGGCGGATTGGTATGAAGAACTCACCGGCGGGCGTTTCACCGACAATCGCCCGGTCCTTTACATCAACAATGGTGACGGCACGTTTACGGAGCGTTCCCTGGCCTGGGATGTGGAAGAGGTCTCCCAAGGGACCGGTGTGACCTGTTTCGATTATGATCGCGATGGTGATATCGACATCGTGTTGGTGGACAATTCCAGTGGCATTCAGTTTTTCGAAAACCAGGTGGGACACGGTCCTGGTGCGCGTTTTCTCAACATCCGACTGGTAGGGGAATCACCCAATACTCATGCACTCGGTGCCCGGGTTTATGTTGAGGCGGATGTGGGTAACGGCCACGGCCAGCAGCGGCAGATGCGGGAGGTCATGGCCCATAGCAGCTTCAATGGCCAGGATCTGCCTGATCTTCATTTCGGTCTGGGAGAAGCCGAGTCCGTTACTGTGGAGATTCAGTGGCCGGATGGCGAGGCGCTCGTCTGCGAGGATATTCCTGCCAATCGTTTCATGGTTTTCGACCAACGCCAGCCCGAATGTCCCGCGGACTGAGGAGTTGAGCGGAATGTCCAGCGAATCCCGCTCAGACTGGTGGATGCTGCCGAAGGGCTTGTGCCTTCTGGCGGTTGCTGCCTGTGTACCTTTGCATGAGCCCACCCCGGCGCCAGAGTATTTTGATCTGATGGAGCCATTGTTCACGGTGGGCGTGCCACCAGAAGCACCCTTGCCGGAGCTTGATACTGAGCATCTGGGGCCTGAGGAGGCCAACCGGGTCAGGGTCCATCGTGAGCGGCATCGTGCAGTGGTCAATGTGACCAGCCTGAGCGCCCATCGCGGCCGCAGCATTGAAATCGTCCCCAGTATGGAAATGGGCAGTGGGGCCATTATTGACAGCAAGGGTATTGTGGTTAGCAATCACCATGTGGTTGCCGGTGGGCAGCGCCTGGTGGTGACGCTCTACGATGGCAGCCACTATCCGGCCACCCTCCTGGGCAGTGATCCGGAAATGGATTTGGCAGTGCTCGAGTTCGATCCCCAGGGCAGATCACTTACCCGTATCCCCTTTGCTGACAGCAGCCGTGCCCAGGTGGGACAGTCCGTCTATGCCATGGGAAACCCCTTTGGCCTGGAAGGGAGCTTTACCGCTGGCGTGGTGTCGGCCTTGAATCGTCCGCTGCAGATCGATTCAGGTTATATCATCCGCGATCTTATTCAGACTGACGCCGCCATCAATCCGGGTAACTCGGGTGGTCCTCTGGTGGATAGCCGCGGGCGGATGCTCGGGCTCAATTCCATGATGATTTCCCCGGCAGCGGGCTCTGTGGGTATTGGCCTGGCAGTTCCCTCCAATACCGTGCACCGGATTGCCGGGCAGATCATCCGAGAAGGGCGGGTTGCCCGGGGTTGGATTGATATTCAGGGAATAGCGATTTCACCCAGGCTGGTCAATCAGGCTGGCTTGCCCATCCGACACGGCATTTTGGTGACCCGGGTTCTCCCTGGTGGCAATGCCCAGCAGGCCGGGCTTCGAGATGGTCAGGGCGGGCGGATGATTCGCCATGGGCCTCACCGGCTTCCAGTGGAAGGCGATATCATAACGGCCATCAATGGCCAGCCGGTTACCAGTGTGGCGGAACTGTTGCTCAGCCTTGAAGGTACTCGGCCCGGTGACGAAGCCAGGGTTCAAGTCTTTCGTGGGGGGAGAAGCCTCGAATTGAGCATCGTCCTGGGGGAGCGCCATTCAGGGCAGTGAACCGAACTCAATCGGCTACTTTCCATTGACTCGCCGGGCTGAAGCCTGAGAGCGGTGGCGCTGATTGCAGCTCAATCAAGCGGCCATGCCTGAATCGGGCACGCATGACCCGCTGCGATGCCTCGGTTCGAATTCGGAAGCGTAGCGTGTCGCCATCAAGTCGCACATCACGCAGATCCGTGATTAGGCCATCAAGTTCTGCCTCGCCCCACACTCGCTGGTAGTTCTGCTCCAGCCGCAGTTTGATCTCTTTTCCCTGCCTGCTTGCCCGCCATTCACCGGCAACGGCGGCCGGAACCCGCCAGAAGTAGATTTTTCGCTGATTGACTGCCCGATAGTCGTCAGCCTGCCAGCGTCCCATGTCGAATTCGTGGGAGACGATCCGGGTTCCGCTCGGCAGGGACAGCAGGCTGGGCTTCAGGCGTTGATTGAGCTCGGGGAGGAGATAAAGGGTGATGATGTCGGCGCCAGAGAGATCGGCTTCAAACAGATCGCCTTGCTCGAATTGGACGGCTTCTCCGACACCGGCGGCTTCGGCACGCTGACGGGATAGTTTGACCAATTGCCCGTCGATCTCGATGCCCCGGCCTTCGGCACCGAATTCCACGGCGGCCATGATGGGAATGCGACCATCTCCGGAGCCCAGATCCAGCACCCGATCACCGGGGGCGGTGTCCGCGACTTCCAGCATGGCGCGCACGACCGGTTCGGGCGTCTGGATGAAACCCACATCGGGCCTCGTCTCGGCCTGGCAGGGTGCCGCCAGGCCCGGCAGAAGCAGTGAGAAGAGTGTGGGAAGGAGCGATCGACGCATTCCGTCATGATCAACGGCAACTGTCATCCGTGCAAGGGGTTTCTGATACCCCGTCGGAGCCTGCTATCCTATGTGGAGTAGTGCAATTGCCGAGTAGCGGGGCTGGGGAAGGGACGGCCGGCAACCGTGCCGGTCGCGTACACGTATCTTTTTGCAGGGGAGACAGACGGTGACCGACAAACGTGCCGGTACCGAGGGAACGAGGCGTCTCAGGGAGCAAGGCCCCCAAGGGACAGTCTTCATTTCCCCCGATGAGCTTCCAGAGATGGACGAGGCCGCGGATAAGGCGGCGGTGAGTCCTGATTCTCCGGCCTTGCTGGGGCTCAGCCCGCCGTTCGTGGATCAATGGTTTCAGCTTCAGGCGGAACGTACCCAAATCGGGCGCAAGGCCCATAATGACCTGGTCCTGGAAGAGCCCAGTGTGTCTTTCGAACATGCCCGGATTGTTCGCTCTGGCGGCGATTGGCGTGTGGTCAATCTTCTCTCCACCAATGGCACCTTCGTCAACGGTGAACGGATTCACCAGTCCGCGCTCAAGCATGGAGATCGCCTGGCCTTTGGTAATGCCGCATTCCTCTTTGCCACCAGTGAGCAGGTGGATACCACTGGCCAGTCATTCCGACCCGCCAAGAGCAGCCGGCGTCAGAAGATGATCGCGACGGGCCTCGCCT
Source organism: Natronospira elongata (assembly GCF_034931365.1). Lineage (NCBI taxonomy): Bacteria > Pseudomonadati > Pseudomonadota > Gammaproteobacteria > Natronospirales > Natronospiraceae > Natronospira > Natronospira elongata. The sequence continues at coordinate 8,352 of NZ_JAYGII010000026.1, read as the reverse complement.
TGCTGGGTATTGCGGTGATTGTCGCAGCCCTGCTGCTTCGCTAAAGCTGACATGGCATCGAAGTTGGGACGATACGAGCTGGGGCCGGAAATTGGTCGTGGCAGTATGGCCGTGGTCTACCGTGCTTTTGATGAGCGCCTTCAGCGCCCCGTGGCGTTGAAAATGCTCAAGGAAGAATACGCTTCCAGCGATCGCTATCGAAGAGAGTTCCTGTCCGAAGCCCATGCCGCCGGCAGACTTTCCCATGCCGGTATTGTGACCATCCATGATGTGGGTGAATCCGGGGGCAAGCCCTTCATGACCATGGAGCTGTTGCAGGGGGAGACCCTGCAGCAGCGGGTGGAGAGAGAGGGTCCCTTGCCGGTCAGTCATCTGCTGGACATTGGTGTGCAACTGGCCGAAGCCCTGGACTATGCCCATCGAAACGGTGTAATCCACCGGGATGTCAAAGCAGACAATGTCATGCTTCTGGACGACGACAGCCGGGTAAAGCTGGCCGACTTTGGCATCGCCCGACTGCGTCAGGCAGGCGGCCAGGCCGCAATGGACGAGGGCGAAGTGGTGGGCACGCCCAATTACATGGCACCCGAGCAGGTTCGAGGTGAGGCCGTCGATGGGCGCAGTGATCTCTATTCCCTTGGCGTTCTGCTGTACCGCCTTTCCAGCGGTAGACTGCCTTTTGCCCGGCGTACCACTCGCGCCACACTGGAAGCCATCCTCAAGGGCAAGTCCGCCCGCTTGCGCCCAGGGGATCCGGAAACCCCGGCCGCGCTGGTGAGTATCATCACCACCCTGATGTCTCGTCTGCCATCCGACCGCTATCAATCCGGTGCCGAACTGGCCGCGGATTTGCGCGACATCCAGGCCGAGTTGATGTCCCGGCCGGGTCGTCGCTGGCGTATTCCGCTCAGCGTCCGCTGGCCGGTTGCGCTGGGCTTGTCCGTGGCCTTGACCCTGGTCGTTGGCAGTTTTGCGGTGTATCAGCATCAGCGGGCCGCCATGACTTCCCTGGTCTTTGAGTATGGGGGCAGCATGGCCGATGTGATCGCAACCGAGTCGGCCGAAGATCTTCTGCTGGGCGATCATATTGCGCTCCAGGCCATGGTCAGCGATATGCAGCGCAATCGGCAGATGGCTTACCTGCGCCTTTCCGACCACCGGGGGGAGGTCGTGGCCAGCAGTGAGGAAGGCGAGCTGGGTGAGTCGGTGGGCGAATTGCAGCGGGGCAAGACTGAGCTTCGGGATGAGGATGGTCGGCGGGTGGCTTTCTACCGGGAAGGGGAAGCCGAGCGTTACCTGTTCGAAGCCCCCATACTTTTTCGGGACCGGGTCGTGGGTGAGCTGGCGTTGGGAATCTCCGCCCGGCCCCTGGCCAATACGCTGAGGACCAGTGTCATGGCCATGGCCGTGCTGATGCTGGCCACGTTGTTAACGGTGCTGTTGGCAGCCTATGTGCTGTCCCGTCGCTTGCGCATTCTGCTCAGGGTGCTGGGCAGTGCCATGGATCGCCTGGCTGGCGGGCACCCGGAACACCGAATTCATCTACGCCGTCGTGATGAATTCGGAGAACTCTTTGCCCGTTTCAATCTGATGGCTGAGACGCTGGAAGCCACGCGTCAGTCGACAAGCGACTCTGATTCGCCAGCGGGACCGCCCGAGGGTGGGCGACAGTCCTTGCAAGGTCGGGAAGATACCCGACGAAATCCTCGCTAATCCGTGGGGGTCTTAGGGTTCGATGCCTTCCAGGCGATGCTGTAGCTCCACGGCCCGGGCCCGGTAGAGCTGAGCCGGCTCGAAGTCCGGGTCGATGGCCAGCAGCGTGTCCCAGAGCTCAATGGCTACCTCCAGGTCCTGGTTTCGATACCGAATAACGGCATCCCGGTGTATTTCCGGGACCACCGTTTCCTTCAGGTTCTCAAGCCCCTGCTGTGCCCCTTCATGGGTCGGCGACAGGGTCAGGGCCTCCCGAAAGGCATCAGCAGCATCAGCCGGCTTCTGATCCCGGAGGGCACGGCCTTGAGCCCAATGCCATTCCGCCCGAAGCTCATCCAACCAGGCTCGCCAATGGTCGCTTGCAGGATGGTCGCTGGCAGCGGCAATGCGTGATTCCGCGGCATCCAGTTCTCCCGTATCCAGCGCCGCCTGAATGTGGCCCTGGTGAGCCTGGCCGAGCAGCTCGGCTTCATCCAGGGCCAGGTCGGCGGCGTCTTCCTGATAGAGCGCCATCACCGCCTGCCAGTCCTCAGCTTCCAGGTATCGATACCCCTGCAGGCTGCGATCCATGCGAGCCGATGCCTGACCCGGTCCCTCTCGGTAACTGCCGGGAATGCTCAGCTGCTGGCCGACCCGCAGGCGGGAAGGGTCCTGAATATCGTTGTAGCGGGCAAGAATGAAGAACTGCTGATGGTCACCCAGAAAACGCTGGGCCAGCACCGAGAGTGACTCCCCCGGGCGGACGGAATACTGGAAGCTCTCAGCGCCCAGATATTCCTCGGGATCGGCCTCAATCTGCCGAAGCAGGTCCTGGGCGATAGGATCATCGGGGTTGTGATCAAGCTGTCGCCGCAGCTTGTCAGCCGCTCTATCGGCCTCGCCCCGCTGCAACAGCCCCAGAACCCGGGAGGCGCTGAAGTCCTCCGCATCGGTTTCCATTTCTTCCGGCGGCGCGGGGTCGTCCCAGCGGGTCCACTCCGGTGGTTGCGCGCATGCGGAAAGCAATGCAAGCAGCATGCCCGCAAGAAGGGTAGAGGACAGTGTGCTTTGTCGGGGCAAGGGTCTGGCCATGGCTGCCGAAGATATCCAAAGCAGAGGGTCTTCTCCAGTATACGCGTTTGCCGTTTCCAGTGAGCCAGATGGCCCGCTCCTCGCCACCCGGCTTGATCCGGGTCAAGCCGGATGCTGCCGATTCGGGCGACAATTGGCTGTGGCTTTGTGAAGTAGACAGAGGAGCGAGTGCAATGGTGAATGCAGACCACTTCAAGCGCCGGTTGACGGAACGGAGAGAGGCCCTTCTGAAGGATATTCGCCGCCATCTGGAAGAAGACTCCGCCGCGCGGCAATCCGCCGGCCTGAGAGAAGTCATGGACACCAAGGATGGCTCTTTCCAGGAGGCCACGGCCACGATCCGCCAGGCCGGCTTGATGCTTGAGGCTGAAGAGCTGGAGGATATTCAGGCAGCACTTGGACGGCTGGACCGGGGCCATTATGGTGTCTGCATTGTCTGTGAAGAGCCGATTCCCGAAAAACGCCTGGAAGCCTGGCCCACTGCCAAGCGGTGTCGGCCCTGCCAGGAGGAGCGGGAAGCGGAAAAAGCACGCGGTCGCTGAACCACTGATGGGAGGCATGGGCTGAGATGGACCCTGAATTCTGGCGTGAGCGCTGGCACAGCGAGCAGATCGGTTTCCACGAGGGGCACGTTAATGCTCACCTGCGGCAATTTTGGCAGCACCTTGACGCCCGTCCCGGCGAAAAGGTGCTGGTGCCTCTGTGTGGCAAGGCCCATGACCTGGCCTGGCTACGAGACCAGGGTTGTTATGTCATCGGTGTTGAACTGAGTGACCTGGCCTGCGCGGCCTTCTTCGCCGAGCGGGGCATTGAACCGGCGGAAAGTTCGGGGCAGCGCTTTACCTGCTACCGCCATCGGGATATCGAGCTGTGGTGCGGGGATTTCTTTGACCTGACCGCCGATGATATAGGCCTTGTGGAGCTGGTCTACGACCGGGCAGCCTTGATTGCCCTGCCGCCTGCAATGCGCCAACGCTATGTGGACCACCTTCAAGCGATCACCGGGCCGGCGACACGCAGTCTGCTGATCACTCTGGATTATCCCGAGCAGCCGGGCTTTCAGGGCCCGCCCTTCAATGTCAGCGACCAGGAGGTCGAACAGCTCTACTCGGCCAATCACGACATCGAGCGAATCCATCACAGCCGCCTGCGCGAGGACGATGGCCTGCGCAAGCGGGGTCTCGAGGGCGGTACCGAGAGTGTTTTCCACTTGCGCAGGCGTTGATGTGGCTTCAACTGCCGCGTGGACGCGTGGCCAGCTGGACCTCCAGGGCGCGTAGCAGGCGGTTTCGGTCTATCCAGCCGATGACCCGGTCGGTGTCCATGACCGGCAGTTGATTGAAGCCGGTTTCGGTCATGACAGTCAGCACCTCTTCCACGCCGGTGTCCGGCCGGACGGTGCGCAATCGATCCAGCCCGGTCATTACTCGACTCACCGGCGTATCCGGCCAGTCCGCTGGCGGGATGCGGCGAATGTCGCTCAGGGTGATCAGACCGTGGATGCTGTCCTGATTGCCCACCAGGGCCGCTCGCTCACTCCGGGGCAGGAGGTAATGATCCACCCAGTCGCGGATGCTGGTGGTCGGATCAATGGGATATAACTCAAAATCGGCCAGGTCCCTGGCCTGGATGCCGACGAGTTGCTGGCGCAGATCGAATTGCTTGCCATGCACATCGGCCATGGTGAGCAGGAACCAGGCGATCAGAATGATCCAGAGCCCGCCCAGCAGGTTGCCCAGAAACAGGCCATTCCAGAGGCCCACCGCGAACAGACTGTAGGCCACGACACGGCCCCCCATGACTGCCGCTCGAATGCCCTTGCGGGCATCCCCGGTGAAACGCCAGATGGCGGCGCGGAATACCCGTCCACCATCCAGGGGAAAGCCCGGGATCATGTTGAATACCGCGACCACCAGATTGATCACGCCCAGCCAGCCGAAGGCCACCGAGGCGGGCTCCAGAAAGGGGCTGAACAGGAAGGACAGCGCCAGGAAGATTGCCGCCAGCCCGAAACTGACCAGGGGGCCGGCGATGGCGATATGAAACTCGTCCTCGGGGTTGTCGCTGTCCTTGCCCAGTTGGGCCATGCCGCCGAAGATGAACAGGGTAATGGCCTTGACCGGTATGCCACGGCGAATGGCCACTAGGCTGTGGCCCAGCTCATGGGCCAGGATGGAGGCAAAAAAGGCCAGGGCGGTGAACAGGGCGGTGAGCACCGCCGTCTGCAGGCGCCACTCCGGATAGTGGTGCATCAGCGTGGTGCTCAATGTCACCAGGATGAGCGCGAATATGACCAGCCAGCTGATGTGCACTTCCAGGCGAATACCCCGGAAATGCCCCAGCACCATCACGGTCTTGAACATGTCAAGTCTCTCTTGTGGATGCGCTTATTGGGATTGGCGCTCAATATAGTCCAGCAGTTCCCCCAGGGTCTGCATGCGGCCGTAATCCCGTTCGGGGATATCCACCTGCAGGCGCTTGTGGATGGCGATCAGCAGGTTCATGACATCCATGGAATCCAGATCGTATTCCTCCCGCAGGATTTCCGTGTCCTTTACGCCGGCGGTGTCGATGTCGGGGGCGATATCCGAGAGTTCTTCGAGAATGGCCTGTCTGAGTGCGTCTCTGTTCACAATCCCTCCGGGTGCTGCAGCCGCTGGTCGATGTCGTTGAGAAAGCGCGCCCCCACATGGCCGTCACAGACCCGGTGATCCGCGGCCAGGCTGATGTCCACCGTGGCGTGCACGGCCAGGGCGTCGTCGATGGCGACGGGGCGGGGACGGGGCCGGCCAAAGCCGATCATGGCCACCTGGGGCGGCTGAATCACGCCGATGACCCGGTCCACGCCACGTTCTCCCAGACTGGTCACGGTGGCCGTGCCCTGATTGAACTCGGAGCCGCGCAGACCGCCGCGCCGGGCACGCTGCACCAGGTCCTGCATGGCGGCGGTGATTTCGCCAAGGCTCATGCGGTCGGCGTGGAGAATGGCGGGGGCCACCAGGCCGCCCCCGCGCAGGTGGATGGCCAGGCCTAGGTGGATGTCGCTGGATGGCCGGAAGCCATCCGGCCCGTAGTGACCGTTCAGTTCACCGAAACGGGCCAGCGCCAGGGCGGTGGCGCGGATGAATAGGCCCGCCATCAACAGCCGCTCGGCCGGGGGGCGGTCATGATTCCAGTTCTCCAGCCATTGCTCGGCGGTGTTCAGGTCCACCTGCTGGCTGAGATAGAAATGGGGAATCTCCCGCTTGGCACGGCTCATGGTGGTGGCAATGGCGCTCCGCATGGCTTCCGGCTCAAAGCCCTGTGATGGTGCGGCGGCCGTACGGTCGTCGGCTTGGTCCAGATCACGCACCAGGACGGCTCCATTCGGACCGCTGCCTCGGAGCCGGCTAAGCTCCAGGCCCCGCTGCCGGGCCTGGCGGCGGGCGGCGGGCGAGGCAGCAGGCCGTGACTCATGCCCGGGGCCGGGTCTGGTCGGCTGGGCGGGTTTTCGGGGCAGGTGGCTGTCATCCGGGCCGGCCCTTTCCGGAGCCGCCTTGCGGGGCCGGGGCGCGGTGGCGGCTTCGGCGGTCTCGCCGGCCGTTTGCTCGTCGCCGTCGATCCGTGCCAGCAGCTCGCCTACCGGCACTTCGCTGCCTTCCTCCACCAGCAGTTCGCGTACCGTGCCGTCCTCGAAGACCTCGATATCCAGCACCGCCTTGGCGGTTTCCACCGCTGCCACCACCTGGCCACGCTTGACCCGGTCTCCGGGCCGGATCTTCCAGCGCACCAGCTTGCCGGATTCCATGTCCGCGCCCATGGAGGGCATGCGAAAATCGCTCATGCCTGTTCCCCCAGGATCCGGCGGGCGGTGGCGACGATCTTGTCCACCTGGGGCAGGGCCGATTCTTCCAGGTGACGGGGGTAGGGCATGGGCACTTCCTCGCTGCAGACCCGGGCGAGTGGCGCGTCCAGCTCCCAGAAGGCCTGTTCAGAAAGGATGGCCAGAATCTCGCCGGCCAGACTGCCGGTCAGCCAGCCTTCGTCCACCACTACGGCACGCCGGGTGCGGCTGACGGATTCGATCAGGGTGTCGCGATCCAGCGGGCGCAGGACCCGGAGATCAATCACCTCCGCCTCGATCCCGTCCCTGGCCAGCAACTCGGCGGCTTCCAGGCTCTTGTACAGGCAGCCGCCCCAGGTGATCAGGGAAATGTCACGACCGGGTCGCCGGATCACCGCCTTGTCGATGTCCACGCCATCCGGCTGCGGGGTGAGTTCGGCGCTGTGGTTGTACAGCATCACATGCTCGAAGATCAGCACCGGGTTGGGGTCCTGCAGGGCCGACCACAGCATGTAGCGGGCATCCTCCACGGTGGCCGGGTAGAGCACCCGGATGCCGGGCACATGGGCATACCAGTTTTCCAGGCTGTGGGAGTGCTGGGCCGCCACTTGGCGACCGGCACCGGTGGCCATGCGGATTACCAGCGGTACCGGAAACTGGCCACCGGACATGTGCAGCAGGGTGGCCGCCGTGTTCACGATCTGATCCATCGCCAGCAGGCTGAAGTTGACCGTCATGATCTCCACGATCGGGCGCATGCCGCCAAGTGCTGCACCAATGCCCGCACCGGTAAAGGCGTTCTCGGACAGGGGTGTGTCGCGTACCCGTTCCGGGCCGAAGTGCTCCAGCATGCCGCGCGTAACGGCATAACAACCGCCATAGCGGCCGATGTCCTCGCCCATGATGAAGACACGCTTGTCGTGGCTGAGTGCCTCCTCAAGCCCGCGGGCGAAGGCTTCACGCAGGCTCATTTCCGTTTCGCCTTTTTCGGCCTCGGGGGGTGGTTCAAGGCTGGCCGGGGCGGGCGCCATCACATGTTCATGCAGGTCAGTGACCGCTTCCCATTCGGAGTCTTCCGCAAAGCGAACTGCGGCCTCGACTTCTTCCGTGACTTCCCGGTCCAGACTGGCCTGCTGTTCTTCGTCAAGCAGGCCGGCCTGCTGCATCCAGTTGGCCAGGCGATCGATGGGATCGCGTTCTTTCCATTGCGCCACTTCTTCCTGATCGCGGTAAAGCTGGGGGTCGAACATGGAGTGGGCGCGGAAGCGGTAAGTGTCACACTCGATAAAGCGCGGCCCCTGGCCACCGCGAATCTCCTCCAGGGCAGCGCGGGCGGCGGCTTCCACCTGCACCACGCTCATGCCGTCCACCTGACGGGCCGGCACGCCGATGGCCTCGGCCTTGCGGTGGATGGCGGTCTCGGCATGGGCCACCTCGATGGGGGTGCCCATGGCGTAATGGTTGTTCTCGCAGACGAAGAGCACGGGCAATTGCCACAGGGCGGCCAGATTGAGGCTCTCGTAGAAAGCGCCTTCGGCGGCGGCCCCATCGCCCAGGAAGCAGACCGTGGCCCGCTCGATGCCCTGCAGGCGGTCGGCCAGGGCCAGGCCCACGGCCAGCGGCAGGCCGCCGGCGACGATGGCGTTGCCACCGAAGAAGCGCCTCTCGGCATCGAACAGGTGCATGGACCCGCCCCGGCCCAGGGAACAGCCGTCGCGCTTGCCGTACATCTCGGCCATGACCCT